>JAPKDN010000092.1 GCA_028822575.1 Alphaproteobacteria bacterium
CATGGACGCCGAAGCGCGGGTGGTCAGCGTGCTTGATAAATCCGGCCAGGGGGTGCTGTTCGCGATACCCGCCAACGCCACGCCGAACATGGAGGACGACCCTCAGATGCGGGAAATGACCTGCGACCCTAAATTCCGCCGGGTTTTGATCACCGATGCCCGCAACGACAACGCCCCGACAATCGCCAAGGCCCTGGCTGATGCCGGCGCCTCGATGATCTTCATCGGCGAGGCCGAGAGCTGGCACCCCTATCCGCATCAGGCCGCGTTGCGCGCGATCCCCAATGTCGACGTGCTTCCCATGGACGTCACCGATACCGCCTCGATTCATAAGCTCTGCGGCGAAATCGGCGGTAAGACCGATATCCTGATCAACAATGCGCGTTTCGTTCGCCCTGGCGGAATTTTGGATCGTTCGGACGTGGGGTTTGCCCACGAAGAGATGGAAGTGAACTATTTCGGCCTCCTGCGCCTCGCTCAAGCCTTTGGCCCGGCGATGCGAGGACGCGGCGCAGATGGCCATAACAGCGCGGTGGCTTGGGTCAATATCCTGTCGGTCAACGCCTGGTCGAACAACCCGGATTATGGCCTCTTTTCCGCCTCCAGCGCCGCCGCGCTCTCGCTCTCGCAGAACCTGCGCGCTGATCTTTGGGATGGCGGGATCCGCGTTCTCAACATCTTCACCGGCCCGACCGAGGACGAGTGGCATCAGCCCCTACCGCCGCCGAAGGTCGCGCCGGCCGCGATCGCGCGGGCGATGATCGGCGGCCTCAAGGACGGGTTGGAAGACGTCTTCGTCGGCGACGTGGCCAAGGACCTGATCGACCGCTGGCGCGCCGGCCCAAAGATACTGGAGCGCGAGATGATGGAAAAACGGGGAGCCTTATCATGAACCAGCAAACGCCCAGCTCCGCCAATCTCCTCGGCGATCTCGCCCTGTCCATCGCCAGCGGCGCGATCAAAGTCGTCGACCTCACCCATACGCTGGACCCGGATTTCCCGGTGATTATCCTGCCGCCGGAATTCGGGCAATGCGCGCGGTTTCGAATGGAAGAAATCTCCGCCTACGATCATCGCGGCCCGGCCTGGAAATGGCACAATTTTTCCTGTTCTGAGCATACCGGCACCCATTTTGATGCCCCCGCGCATTGGATCTCCGGCCGAGATCTGCGGAATAACAGTGTCGATACTATCCCGATGGAACAGTTCATCGGCCCGGTCTGTGTAATCGATTGCAGCGAGGGCGCGTGCACGGACGATGATTTCGAGCTGACTCCCAAGGTCATCCAGGCCTGGGAGGTCGAGCATGGCAAGATCCCCGCCGGCTCCTGGGTGCTGATGCGAACGGACTGGTCCCAGCGCCGGGGAGCCGAGTACCTGAACATGCGCGAGGACGGCCCGCATTCTCCAGGGCCGACGCCCGAGGGTATCCGGTTTTTGATTGAACAGCGTGACATCAGGGGTTTCGGGACGGAAACCGTCGGCACCGATGCTGGGCAGGGAAATCACTACACCCCACCGTTTCCAGCGCATTTCTTTTTGCACGGCGCCGGGAAGCTCGGGCTACAGTGTTTGAATAATCTGTGTGAGTTACCGCCGACGGGGGCGGTACTGATCGCGACGCCGTTGAAGATTAAACAGGGAACAGGGAGTCCGCTCAGAGTGGTGGCGTTGGTCGGGGAAGACTGACGGGACGGTTAAATAACCATCATTCAGAAGTCTCACACCATCAGTCGCATTCCCGTCGTGCGACGCGACCAATGCCTAAGTCTCTTGATCGTAACGCCAAGCGGATCGCATTCCTTGGGTTAGTGAAATTGCTTCTCTACCCGTCACTAGCCACGCCTCAGGCGTGGACCCCAACTGTCATCGGGGATTCGGATCATAATTCTGTCCAGCGGTGAAAACTCTTCTCGGACGAAATCACCTCTCGGCTAACATCTATCGACCAACCCCTAGCCCCCGAACCCCCTTCCGGTTATAGTCCCACCGCGCTAGTGGGCGTGTTTTTCGCGCCACCAGCCGAGTACCCAGAACCGCCTCGGCAGAGGCATTGGCGACCGGGCAGAGGCGCACCTCGTCCGGCCACGATCATAGCTGAAATGGAAACCAGGCATGACTGCTGGCCAGGACACCATGAAAACCAGGCGCACGCTTAGCGCTGGTGGTAAAAGTTATGACTATTACAGCCTCGAGGCCATGGCCGATGGCGGCTATCCCGAGATCCGCACCCTGCCCTACTCGCTGAAGGTGCTTCTGGAAAACCTCCTGCGCTTTGAAGATGGCCGCAGCGTCACCACCGATGATGTGAAAGCCGTCGCAGCGTGGCTCAAGGAAAAGAAGTCGACTCGCGAGATCGCCTATAGACCAGCCCGGGTGCTGATGCAGGATTTCACCGGCGTTCCCGCCGTCGTCGACCTCGCCGCGATGCGCGACGCGATGATCCAGATGGGCGGTGACCCGGAACGGATCAACCCGCTCTCGCCTGTCGATCTGGTGATTGACCACTCGGTCATGGTCGACAATTTCGGCAGCGCCGATTCGTTCCAAAAGAACGTCGATCTTGAATTCGAACGCAATGGCGAGCGGTATGAGTTCCTGCGTTGGGGCTCCGAGGCATTCCGCAACTTTCGGGTCGTACCGCCCGGAACCGGTATCTGCCATCAGGTGAATCTTGAATATCTCGCCCAGACCGTCTGGACCAAGGAAGAGGACGGCAAGACCGTCGCTTATCCGGACACCCTGGTCGGCACCGACAGTCACACCACGATGGTCAACGGCATGGCGGTTCTCGGTTGGGGCGTTGGGGGGATCGAGGCCGAGGCCGCGATGTTGGGTCAGCCGGTCTCGATGCTGATCCCCGAAGTCGTTGGCTTCAAGCTGGAGGGCAAGATGCCCGAAGGCGCGACCGCGACCGATCTGGTTCTGACCGTCACCCAGGCGCTGCGTGCCCAGGGCGTGGTCGGTAAGTTCGTTGAGTTCTTTGGCCCCGGCCTTGATGAGTTGACACTGGCCGATCGCGCGACGATTGCCAACATGGCTCCGGAATACGGCGCCACCTGTGGCTTCTTCCCGATCGACGCCGAGACCATCTCATACCTTAAGTTCACCGGCCGCGAAGACGACCGGATCGCCTTAGTCGAGGCTTATGCCAAGGCCCAGGGCATGTGGCGCGACGCCTCCAGCCCGGATCCGGTGTTCACCGACACGATCTCGCTGGATCTGTCGACGGTCGTGCCGTCCATGGCTGGACCAAAGCGCCCGCAGGACCGGGTGCTTCTGTCCGAGGCCGCGACCGAGTTCGACAAGGCCTTGGTGGACATGGGAACCGGCAAGGTCCGTTCGGTCCCGGTCGAGGGTGAGGACTATCAGCTTTCCGATGGCGATGTGGTGATCGCAGCAATTACCAGCTGCACCAACACTTCCAATCCCTCGGTACTGATCGCCGCCGGTCTGGTTGCCCAGAAAGCCAATGCCTTGGGCCTGAAAGCCAAGCCCTGGGTAAAGACCTCTCTGGCTCCCGGCTCTCAGGTGGTCACCGACTATCTGGTGAAGGCCAGTCTGCAGAGCGAGCTAGACGAGATGGGCTTCAATCTGGTCGGTTATGGCTGCACCACCTGCATCGGTAATTCCGGTCCGCTTCCGGCGCCGCAGGCCAACGCTATTGAATCGGGCGATCTAGTGGTTACATCGGTTCTCTCCGGCAATCGTAACTTCGAAGGCCGGGTTAGCCCACACGCCAAGGCGAACTATCTCGCCTCACCGCCGCTGGTTGTCGCCTATGCCATCGCCGGTTCGATGACCAAGGATCTTTATACCGATCCGCTGGGAGACGATCAGGACGGCAACCCGGTGTTCCTGAAGGACATCTGGCCGTCCAACAAGGAAATCGAAGAGGTCATGCGACGGAGCCTGTCGCGGGAGATGTATCGTTCCCGCTATGCCAATGTGTTCGAGGGCTCGGAAGAGTGGCGCGCGGTTCAGGCCACGCCGACTATGACCTATGGCTGGAACTCTGGCTCCACCTACGTGCAGAACCCGCCCTATTTCGAGGGCATGCAGCCCGAGCCGAGCGAGATCGAGGACATTCTCGGCGCTCGCCCCCTGGCTTTGTTGGCCGATTCCATCACCACCGATCATATCTCACCGGCCGGCCCGATCAAACAGGACGGCCCGGCCGGTGACTATCTGATGGAACGTCAGGTTCGCCCGCTGGACTTCAACTCCTACGGCGCCCGGCGCGGCAATCATGAGATCATGATGCGCGGCACCTTCGCCAATATCCGGTTGCGTAACGAGCTGACCCCGGATATCGCCGGCGGCTACACCAAGCATCAGCCCTCGGGCGAGCAGATGGACATATTCGCGGCGTCCATGAAGTACCAAGAAGAGCGCGTTCCCTTGATCGTGATCGGCGGCAAGGAATACGGTACGGGCTCGTCACGTGACTGGGCAGCCAAGGGCACCTATCTGCTTGGCGTGAAAGCGGTGATTGTCGAGAGCTTTGAGCGTATCCATCGCTCAAACCTCGTCGGCATGGGTGTACTGCCGTTGCAATTCACGAATAACGACAGTCGCAAGTCCTTGGAACTCAAGGGTACGGAGACCTACGACATCACAGGGATCTCAGTTGGGGTCACCCCGCGCATGGATATTCCCTGCAAGATCACCTACGCGGACGGCTCAACCAAGAACGTGGCCTTGTTGTGCCGCATCGATACCGCGGATGAGGTCGACTATTTCTGTCATGGCGGCATCCTGCAATATGTCCTCAGAGGCATGCTGAAAGCCGCCTAGGGTATCAAAAACATCCCTGGAGCATCCGACGAGGTCGCTCCGGGGTTTTCTATTTCTAAGCCGGGTTTCCGGTTATCCAGCACTCGGAGCACATTGATGGCCGCCTACCAATACATCTACGTCATGAAGGGCCTGTCCAAAACCTTCCAAGGTGGTCGCGAGGTGCTTAAGAACATCCATCTCTCGTTCTTTCCGGGGGCCAAAATCGGTGTTCTCGGTGCCAACGGCGCCGGTAAATCGACCCTGCTCAAGATCATGGCCGGCGTCGAGAAGGATTTCCTTGGCGAGGCATGGGCCGCCGATGGCGTGAAGATCGGCTACCTGTCGCAGGAACCCCAACTCGAGCCTGGCAAAACCGTGCATCAAACCGTCATGGAAGGTATGGGCGAGACTAAGGCACTTCTCGACTGTTTCAACGAGGTCAGCGCCCGCTTCGCCGAGGAAATGACCGATGAGGAGATGAACGACCTGCTGGCGAAGCAGGCCGATTTGCAGGAGAAGATCGATGCCGCCAATGCTTGGGATATCGACCGAACCATCGATATCGCCATGGATGCGCTGCGCCTTCCGCCCGGTGATGCCGATGTCGGCCCTCTTTCAGGCGGTGAGAAACGTCGGGTAGCCTTATGTCGCTTGCTTCTGGCGGCGCCGGACATGCTGTTGCTGGACGAGCCCACCAACCATCTAGACGCCGAGTCGGTCGCCTGGCTGCAACGGTTCCTGCATGAATTCCCGGGCACCGTTGTGACCGTCACCCATGATCGCTACTTCCTCGATGAGGTCGCTGGCTGGATCTTGGAACTCGACCGGGGCCAGGGGATTCCCTACGAAGGCAACTATTCCGGGTGGCTGGATCAGAAACAAAAGCGCCTGATGCAGGAGGGACGCCAAGAGGCCTCCCGCGCCCGCATGTTGGCTGAGGAATTGGAATGGGTGCGCGCATCACCTCGCGCCCGGCAAGCCAAAAGCAAAGCGCGCCTTGGCGCCTATGAGGACTTGTTGGCCCAAAGTCAGGAGAAGGTCCATGACACAGCTCAAATCATGATCCCGGCCGGACCACGGCTCGGCGATCAGGTGATTGAAACCGATGGGCTTGCCAAGGGTTTCGCCGATCGACTGCTTATCGATGGCCTAACATTCAAGCTGCCACCAGGCGGCATCGTCGGGATTGTCGGACCAAATGGCGCCGGAAAGACGACCCTGTTTCGGATGATCACCGGTAACGACACACCGGACAAAGGCTCCATCACGGTCGGTGACACCGTCAAACTTGGCTATGTCGATCAATCCCGAGACTCCCTCAAGGCGACCGCCACTGTTTACGAAGAAATCTCTGATGGTCAGGAAGAGATAGAGCTAGGCAAGCGCAAGATGCAAAGCCGCGCCTATTGCGGTCTTTTTAACTTTAAGGGCGCTGATCAGCAGAAAAAAGTCGGGCAACTCTCGGGCGGTGAGCGCAATCGAGTGCACCTAGCCAAGATGTTGAAATCCGGTGCCAATGTTATTCTGCTTGATGAACCCACCAATGATCTCGACGTGGATACCTTGCGAGCTTTGGAAGAGGCCCTGTTGGAGTTCGCTGGGTGTGCCGTGGTCATCACCCATGATCGCTGGTTCTTGGACCGGATAGCGACCCATATCCTCGCCTTCGAGGGCGAAAGCCACGTGGAATGGTTCGAAGGCAACTACCATGCCTACGAGGAAGATCGCAAACACCGTCTCGGCACGGTCACAGATCAACCGCACCGGATCAAATACAAACCAATCGTTCGAACTTGATTAAGGTTTTATAGGTACCCATGCCTAAAGGCCCCAGGAGTGAAGGTTATTGGGATCAATACTTGGAACGAAGTTTTTCAAGATTGTCCCGCATCGCCGTTATCAAGGCGGCTATCTTGCCGCCGTTGCGCTGGATCACCGAGTTGTATTCATTCCGTTGGCTCACGCCCATGCTGACGCCCTCTATCACGACATCGACAATTTTAAAGCTCTCGTCTTTGGGCAACATGCGCCAAGCCACATTAATCTTTGATCCGCCCCGCAGTGGATCGAAGATATTTGACTTCACGAAAACATATTTCTTGTGCTTTCCAAGTCGATGACCAGTTACCCGCACCTGCTGGCCGGAATAATCGCTGAACCGCTTAGAATAAGTATAAACAATGATCCGCTCGAATAGATCGAGATACTCGGTACGTTGTTCGGGTGTCGCCAAATTCCAGTTTCGACCCAGCACGAACTGACCAATCCAGTGCATGTCAAATCCATTGGCTAGCAGAACTGCGAATTTCTCACGCCGAGTATCCTGGTCTGTCCCCTGGTTCGAAACCAGGGCGATCGCCCTGGCACTCAACGTGTTGATAAAATCTTCGGCGCGTTTGCCTTTGTCGCTAGCATGCACTTGGGCCGCCAGGAACACTGTCGTAAAAACCGTTAAAGCGATTGCCCGCAACCCACCCATAGTTATCCTCATCCTCCAGACCATCGCTCGACTAGCCACCGGTGACGCTTTGAGGCACGCTGGCTTCCGGTGTCGGTAACTGGCGGTCGAATTCCTCGGAAAGATCAGGAGTGGACTCATCAATGGGAATGAAACCATTATTCACTGCCGCCTTACGCTGTTGGCGGTAGATACTCCGAACCTTGGCGTAAAAGTCGATGGAGTCCGATCGCAGATCGTCGATACGGTCAAAGTTCTCAGCGCGAAAATCCACGGCCTGCATCCCCCCGCGCGCCATGCCGAAGGGCCCTCTGAAGTCACGCTCGCCAAGATAATTGAAAGGATCAATGAAATAGTCAACGACCAGACCAGTTATGTCCCTAACATTCGATGGGCCGAGCAAGGGCAGCATAAGAAAGGCGCCATCTGGCACCCCGTAGGTCCCAAGGGTCTGACCGAAATCCTCCTCGCGATACGCCAAGCCAAGGCCATCAGCGGCGTCAAAGATGCCAAACAACATTCCATTTACCAAGAAACGCGCCGTAGTCACTCTCGCGTGATTCCAGTCCCCCTGCATTACATCGTTTGCAAGTATTACAGGCGATTTCAGCCACCGAAGGAAATTTCGGACGACATCCCGAACCGGATCTGGCACAGCAACCTTATATGCGTAGGATACAGGCCGCAAAACCACTTGATCCAGCATGTCATTCACCGCGAACACGACGCGGTTAACGGGCTCCAACGGGTCATCATTACCCGACGCGCCATCCGATGTGGCGGACGCGCAAGCGCCCAGCATAAGTGCACCAACCAATGCCGAACCGACACGCGCCCATCGCCCGGATCCGATGATTGCGCTTGCTCGCGCCGCACCGTGATTTACGACCAATATGATATGTTTCGCCACGTGCATTCGAGACCAACCTGGACTTCCGTTAAAACCTTTTTCGCCAGGGTCGCAGAGCTTAAATTAAACAGACCCTAACTCCGTGGGCTTAGCATACGATACACTAAGCTGGCCAGTCCCAGAATATTCAAAAATATCGCGGCATCTCGTGCGATATGCCACATGACGTCACCGATCCAGCCATGTAGCGTGTTCGTCGGGCTATTGCCTAAGCTCGGCGTCGCTATTTCGCGGCGCCAACGGCGCCATAGAGGCGGCTGTACTGCCTCAACACCGTCATCGCCTTGGCGATATTCTGATTGATGATCAGCGCGCCGATTTGAAACAGCGCATCGGCCTCGCCGATTCGATAGCCAGCCTGCTGAGAAATTCCACGTGCCTCCGCGTTGACTATTTGACCTTGTCGTAACTTATCCTGCGATATCTCGAGATCGCCAACAACTCGGACCGCCGACGTTTCTTGTGTTCGATCGCGCAATACTCGAGATGGTGATCGAGCCAAAACAAAGTTCACCGGAGCTCCATCCGAATTATCCATCAGCAGATCCAATTGCCCGAGGTCTATCAAGGTTTGTGCGTGACCGCGTGCCCCAGCCGTATTCTGAGATAACCCGTAGGATTTCTTCATGGCTTCACATACCTGGCTATTGCGTCCATTAGCCGTTTCAATAAGCCCTCGTCCTTTTAAGGCATTGGCCCACCGTGCCAAGCGCTTAAGCTTTCTTGGCAACGGTCAGGGCGCATTCAAAAAAAAAG
>JAPKDN010000968.1 GCA_028822575.1 Alphaproteobacteria bacterium
TCAAACCGGCAAACTGACACGATCCAAATCCGCCTACGAGCACCCGCAGCCCCACGCTTGTTTTATTCAAGGCGTTCAGGATGATCTTGTGAACGAAGGTGGCATCATGGACCTTTGGGTCCGAGAGGCTCGGCTATTTAAATATGGCTCCGGCACCGGCTCGAACTTTTCCAAGTTGCGTGGTTCCAGCGAATCCCTCTCCGGTGGTGGGCGCTCGTCCGGCCTTATGAGCTTCCTAAAAATCGGTGATCGGGCCGCTGGCGCGATCAAGTCCGGCGGCACCACCCGGCGCGCCGCCAAGATGGTGACCGTCGACATCGATCATCCCGATATTGCGCAATATATCGACTGGAAGGTTGTCGAGGAGCAGAAGGTCGCAGCCCTGGTCGCCGGCTCCAAGCTCGCCAGCCATCACATGAACGCGGTCATGAAGGCCTGCACAGAATGGGATGGTGCCGCCGATAGCGACGCGCGTTTCGATCCCAAGCAGAACAAGACCCTGAAAAAATCGATCATCGCCGCGCGCAAATCGATGATCCCGGAGAACTATGTCCAGCGTGTCATTCAGTTCGCTCAGCAGGGCTATAATGAAATTGAGTTCAAGACCTACGATGCCGACTGGGATTCCGATGCCTATCTCACGGTTTCGGGACAGAACTCCAACAACTCGGTGCGTGTTTCCAACGAATTCCTTAAGGCGGTCGAGGATGGCGGTAGCTGGGCCCTGATCCGGCGCACCGACCGCGAGGTCAGTGAGACCGTTGACGCGCGCGAGCTTTGGGACAAGATCTCCAATGCCGCCTGGGCCTGCGCCGATCCGGGGCTGCAGTACGACACCACGATCAACGAATGGCACACCTGCCCCACCGGTGGTCGGATCGACGCCTCCAACCCCTGCTCCGAGTATATGTTCCTGGACGACACCGCCTGCAATTTGGCATCGCTCAATCTGATGAAGTTCCGCCTGGAGGATGGGCGCTTCGACATTGGAAGCTACGAGCACGCGGTTCGCCTGTGGACGGTGACACTCGAAATTGCCGTGATGATGGCCCAGTTTCCCTCCAAGGAAATTGCGCGTCTGTCTTTCGACTACCGGACCCTGGGTCTGGGCTACGCGAATATCGGCGGCCTATTGATGGCTGCGGGTCACGGTTATGACAGCGACGAAGGCCGTGAGATTTGCGGTGCCATTACAGCGATCATGACTGGCGTTTCCTACGCCACGTCGGCCGAGATGGCGGCCGAACTTGGTGCGTTCAAGTGTTACGGCGCCAATGCCGACCATATGCTTAGGGTCATTCGTAATCACCGCCGGGCCGCTTATGGTGAAGCGGCGGGGTATGAGGGTTTAACCATCACGCCGGTGCCATTGAACGTCGCCAACTGCCCGGACGCGGATCTTGTCACAGCCGCCAAGCGCGCATGGGACAAGGCGTTGGCCCTAGGCGAGCAACATGGCTATCGCAATGCCCAGGCTACAGTTATCGCGCCAACGGGCACGATCGGCTTGGTCATGGATTGCGACACCACCGGTATCGAGCCTGACTTCGCCATCGTGAAGTTCAAGAAGCTGGCCGGCGGTGGCTACTTCAAGATTATCAACCAGGTCGTCCCGGAGGCGCTACAGATCCTGGGTTACAACGAAACGCAAATCGGAGAAATCACGCGTTATGCGGTTGGTCACGG
>JAPKDN010000969.1 GCA_028822575.1 Alphaproteobacteria bacterium
CTGGAGAGCTGGGCGAGGATGTTGTGGCGCAGCCGACTATCGCCTTTGAGCCGTTTGCCTACCGGTATCATCCGCAATTCCGCAGTCGCAACCTGATCTTCATGATCTACACGCAGTACAAACAGATGTCCGGGCACGAATGGACCCGGTTCCAGCGGTTGCAGTTGGATTCTTTGGACTTCAACCCCGGCCATCCGTTCAAAGACTGGTGGGATCGCTTTCATGAGACCCATCCCGAATATCTCGCCTTGCAAGCGAACGGCTCACGCGGCGGACAGCCAGGCCGGACGGCTAAGATCTGTCAGTCCAACCCCGCCGTCTGGGAGCAATGGCTCCGCGACGTTGAGGAATCTTTGCAGCGCAATCCCAACCAAAAGGTCTTCGGGGGCAATCCTAACGACGGCTGGACGTATGGTTACTGCACCTGCGAGAACTGTCGCGCCTGGGATCATCCAGAGGCCGAGACGTATCATTATTTCAGGAAAGGAAAGGAGCGGAGCTATGTGGGCATGGCCGATCGGCAGATTACCTTTGCCAACACGCTGGCGCGGTTGCTGCGCGAACGCTTTCCTGATCGGCCGGATCTCATGGTTTCCGCTTTGGCCTACGGTGTATCGCGGCCGCCGCCGATCGCTGCGGTACCCAACGACAATGTGCTCGTCGCTGGCGTGTGGAGCTTTCACAACCAACCCAGCGAGGAGAACCGCCAATGGCTCGTTGAGTGGAGTAAATTCGCTCCTCAGCTGATCTGGCGCCCGAACTTGACGAGCGCCGCAGGCTGGAAGGCCGGTCTGCCCAATGTGGCGCCGCGCCGGGTCATCGAGGACTTTCGCTTTGTGGCCGACCGCAAGGTCATCGGCGTGGCGATGGACTGGATCTACGGGGCTTGGTCAGGCCAGGGCCCGCACTACTATATGCTCGCCCAGATGGCGTGGAATCCCTACGCCGATGGCGAGGCAATCCTGGCTGACTATTACCAGCGCGCTTTCGGACCGGCGGCGGAGACCATGACTGGCTATTGGGAGCTGATCGAGCAGGCCGCGACGCAGATCGTTTTCGAGGGCAAGGACAAGCGGGAGATGTGGAACGAGGCGTTCTTCAAGGATGCTTACGCCCGTCTTGACCAGGCAACGCAAGAGGTCGCTGCCGAATCGGAGGTGTACACCAAGCGTGTCGACTTTGTGCGTGCCGGGCTGGATTACCTGCGCGTGATGCGAGAAATGGAGCCCCTCATTGATCGATTGAAGAAGGTAGGTGGCTCGGACCCCGAAGCAAGAATAGCCGCGACTGCCCAATGGTTAGCCGCCTGGGAGAAACTTGAGCAGATCAAGAAGAAGTATCCCTTCGCGGTCAGCACGGCGTATGTCCAGCCTGGTAACCGCTACTTGCGGGAGTACAACCCTGACTTTTTGAAGCCGGAAGACGTAGGTGACGGACTTAAGTAAGCACCCCGATACGTCGATCCCCTCAGTTGAATCAATGGGAGAAGGGGTCAGGCAAATGGAAGAAGAAACGTTAAACCGATGCCCCGAGACGTCACCATGAAACAGCCGCGGAATCACATCTCAAGTGCAACGATCGAGCTGTTGATGAAAGACTTTGGCAAGCGTGAGAAAGCCGAGGACCAGTTTCTCGTTGATGAAGGAAAGGCTTACGCTGAAATTATCATCAGCGAATCTCCGGCGC
>JAPKDN010000093.1 GCA_028822575.1 Alphaproteobacteria bacterium
CGAACGGCGCCTGAAAGCTTTCACCTCTCAGATCGCGATTGGTCTTGAGAACGCGAGCTTGTTCAAGGACGTGGAATGGATGAAAAACTATAACGATTCCGTGCTGCAAAGCATGTCGAATGGTGTTGTTACGTTTGACTCCAATAGCAAGATCGTCACCTGCAACGAGGCCGCCTTGCGTATCCTCCAGGCATCAGCGGAGCAAACACTTGGAAAAACGGCGGAAGAGTTTTTTCCGGAGGCCAACGCTTGGGTGGTCGGCGCTCTGGAGCGCGCAAAAACGTCAGGCGAATCGGTCAACATGATGGATGCGCGCCTCGCGATTGCCGAAGAGACCGTTTCCATTCACATGACCGCTCTGCCCCTCACCCCAGTTGTGGAACATGGGTCGGAGGATGCGGCACTAGGTTCCATGCTTTTGATCGAGGATGTCACCAACGAAAAGCGCATGAAATCGACCATGGCCCGCTATATGGATCCAGGGCTGGCGGAGCAACTGCTCGGAAAGGATGGCGAAGCACTTGGTGGCAAAAGCTCGGTAGCGACGGTCCTGTTTTCGGATATTCGCGGCTTCACAACACTTACCGAGGAGCTCGGTGCCCAAGGAACAGTGTCACTTTTGAACGAATATTTCACGTTGATGGTCGATTGCCTTACCGATGAAGGCGGCATGTTGGACAAATTCATTGGTGATGCGATCATGGCGGTCTTCGGCACGCCATTCCCGACGGACAATGATGAGGATGCCGCCGTCCGCGCATCGATAGCCATGATGCGATCCCTCGCGACCTATAACCAAGAGCGCGGCGAACGCGGCGCGAAACCGGTGAATATCGGCGTTGGACTGAACACCGACACGATCGTCTCGGGCAACATCGGCTCACAAAAGCGAATGGACTATACGGTCATTGGTGATGGCGTGAACCTTGCCGCACGAATCGAGGGGGCCTGCAAGCAATACGGCGCGCAAGTCCTGTTGAGTGAGTTCACCGTCGCGCGGCTAAAAGGGACCTACCGGATCCGCGAGATTGACCGGGTGGTCGTAAAGGGCAAGACCGAACCGGTTGCCATTCACGAGTTGCTAGAGCATCACACCGAGGAAACCTTCCCGAACATGATCGACGCGACCGCGCGTTTCCGGGATGGTTTAACCCTCTATCGTGCCCGCGAATGGCATCGGGCCAAGGACGCGTTCCGTGCCGCCTTGGACCTTAACCCCAATGACAAATGCTCGACCCTCTATATCGAGCGATGCGACGAGTTAAACGAGAACGGGGTCGATGACGATTGGGACGGCGTTTGGGTAATGGAAACCAAGTAGCGCCGGCTTTCACCCCGCCATACTAAGCGTCGATCACACAATCGCCCTTCGGGTGCGCGACACAGGTGAGGATGTAGCCCGCGTCACGTTCACCGGGCTCCAACCCTTCGTCATTCGTCAAATCGACATCGCCGCTTATCAGTTTGGCCTTACAGTCGCCGCAACTTCCGGTGCGGCAACCATAATCCAGGTCAATGTCGTGCTCTTCGGCGACATCCAAAACCGACGCGCGGCCGTCGGTTCTGGCGTTCACGCCCGCCCCGGCGAATTCGATCATGAAATTGCCGGCTTCCGCCCCCGCCTCTTCCGCCGCGCCGCCGCCGAGAGGCCCGGCTTTATCGGCGGTCGACGTTCGCACGCCGCCAAAGCTCTCCGAATGTAGTTTCGCGAGGTCGAACCCCATCTCGTCCAAGATCCCACGAGCGGCATCCATGAAGCCCTGCGGGCCGCACATGAAGATCTCGCGCTCGAACATGTCTGGCGAAACCATTTCCAGCACGGGCCGGCTTATATGTCCGGCAAGCCCCTTCCAATCGCCTCGTGTCCCGCGCGTGCCCGAGATCTGGACCGATGAGAACATCCCGTAGCGCTCCACCATATAGTCGAACTCGCGCTCGAAAATGATGTCGTCCGGTGATCGCACTGAATTGAACATCTGGATATCCACATCCGCCGCGACATCGCAAAGCCACCGCGACATCGACATAACCGGCGTGATGCCGCTGCCTGCACCAAGAAACAAAACCTTACGGGGGATCGAACCGGGCGATAGGTGGAATTTCCCTTTCGGGCCAGCCACCTCGATACGGTCACCAACCTTGAGGTTGTCCGGCAACCAGTTCGAGACCAGGCCGCCAGGCACCCGCTTGATGGTGACTTCCAGGACATAGGGCCGCGTCGGCGTCGAGGAAATCGTATAGGATCGAACGATCTTCTTACCGTCGATATTAAGCACCAGGGAACAGAATTGCCCCGGCAGGAACGCGAACCGGCAAAGCGGATCGCCTTGAAGACGGAAAGTGTAAACGTCGTGTGTCTCCTCGATGATCTCATTGACGTACAAAGGCGTATCCTGGCCTGACCAAATCGGCAGGTCCGCGCGCGTATCGATCCGTGTCGTATCGAGGGCCTGCCCCGCGTCGCGCAAACCACTAATGATGGCTGGAGCGGCCAAGCCATCCGGCTTGTGGCTCACCGCAGGGACCCGTTCGAAGAGAACCTGGCTGGCCTTAACGCTCGTCTGCGAACAGTATGAGCAACGGTCCTCGGACGTGGTCACATCATTGACGTAGACCCCGTCTTCGATCTGCGCCCGGCTCTTGTGAAAACTGACATAAGCCGTCTCGCCCTTGACGCGGTCGGTGATCACCGCCGGTAGGTCAATCGCGGCGCCGGTATTGCGTCCCGTAACCCGAATGCGATCGCCTTCGACCAATCCGATCTTCGCGGCCAACATCGACGAGACATGGCAAGGGTTTTCGTCCGGCATGTTGACCAGCGGCGTTGCCTTGCCCGAATTGAAACTCGAGGTCGCGAATTGGATCGCCTTTCGATCAGACGACATAGACGACCGTCCGGAATTTAGGATCATTCCATGTGGAATATGGAGGTCGTGTTCAGTCGGTACAAAAAAGGAAAAATCCCGCGGTTCCCTAAAAATATCGGCGAAAGGACGCTTTTCCAGTTTGTCGTAGTCAAGCACGTAGCGATTGACGCCAACACCGCCATAGACGACGGCGCCCTCCTCGACCAGTTCCTTCCATTCGATGGGACGGCCATCGGCATGTTCCGGGCTGCAGTAGAGCGGTCCGCGCCCGCCCGCCATGTAGTCCTGCACGCGCCGCCAAAGTTGGGCCCGGTCAACCTCGCCCTTCATCCGCGCGAGACCGTCGCCGAACCGTTCATCCAGATAACCAGAAGCAAGATGACCGGCCAGATCCGGGTGCGCCTCACGCAGCGTCTCATCCTGTGCGAGACGCCGGGCCACGGCGGCTATCATATCGTAGATAATCGTGGAATCGGAACGAGTTTCCGGCGGTGCATGTTTTCCAGGAACCGACAGGGACATCTTCCATTCGCCGTTTTGATACAGCTTGGTGGACGCGATATGCGGCGGCGCCGGGATCACCAGATCCGCGAACTCCAACGTGAAGGGATCGGGGATCGGGTCGATCACGACTATCTTGTTTCTGGGATCCTTCAGTTTCGCGATCCAGCGTCGCCGGTCCATCATGTTGGCTTCGAACTGGGTGCCCATGAACACGAACAACTCATCGGAGTCGGGAGTCGATAGCGCGTAATCGAGCGCCGCGCGCGGCTCATCGTCAACCACGCCCCGGTAGGCATCGTCGGGAAGCCCCATCCGCCGCGCGGCCTCGGCCGTCTGTTCAATCGGGATGCGTCCCATGTAGTATTTGCGGGACAGGCCCTGGACCTCGCTTTCCGCGTTGATCTGCCCCGGTACCCGAAGCGTGCCACCAGCCGGTCCGCCATCGGGATTCAGGCCATACTTGCCAAGCATCGCGAGCGCCGAACCCCAAAGACAATGCGCGACCACACCGCTGGATTGGGACAGTCCCACCGATGGAATATTAATCGGCACCGTCCCCTGGTCAGCCAATTTACGGGCGATCATGCGAATGCCGTCTTCCAGGCGCCCCTCATATTCCGCCTCTGGCGCGATCCGGCCCGCGACATGGCGCGGCTCGAACCTGCTTCGTTTGGCGAAAGCGGAGAATTTTTCGAAACTGTCGGTGTCGGAGAAATGCTCGATGAATTGCGTCTCGATCGCTCCGCCATGGACGTTCAACAACTCATGAGCCACGCTCAACGCCAATTGCGGATCGGAGCGGGGGCGGATCAGGAGCACCCTCTCTGGGCCTAATTTCTTGGCAAGATCGATCGCCGTTTCGGTGACCGCCACCTCGACCAGGAAGGCGTCGAAATCCTCGCGCTTCGAGAGTGCGCGATAGACCGGCGGGTGGGTTACCAAGCCGTTCCATCCATTCAACAAAAAGAATCTATCCGGCCCCGTAACGCTTTGATCGATGGTCAGAAACGGACCTTCTTGCCCGGTTAGGATTTCATTGTGGACGGCTCCCGCGTTGAGACAGTGTTCGGCGTTGCCGGTAAGGTTCCGCACGCCCAGGAGACGGTATACCTCTTGGATCGCGAAGATCGCGAAATAGTCGATTTGGCCGCACGCGTAAAACAGGGTTTTCCCAAGGTCTCCGCGATGCGCGAGTTGCAGTTCCGCGAAACGCTCGATCGCTTCGTCATATGAAATCGTTCGGCGTGTCCCATCCGGCTCAAGGACGCTCGGTGCCACATGAATGGGGAATGCCGGGCGCTGCGACGCCATCGACAGTTTAAGCTTCACGCAACCGGCCGTCGGTATGGTCTGTCGAACCGCGCGTTCCGTCACGCTGGAACCGCCGGAGTAGCGTTTTTTGGAATCGCCGTCGCCTAGATCCGAACTAAGTTCAAGCTCTTCCGCCGCCAATGACTGTAGGAATCCACTATCCCCGACACCGCAGAAGCTACACGAATAGGGAGTCCCCTTGTCGCCCACGGTGGCATCGCTCGAAACCCAGGCCGGCAATCCCTCGGCGTCCGGCAATACGCCAGCATGGTCGATCACGGGCAGTTCGTTGGACATGAACGAATTCCTCAAATTTTCCGGCTTAGGTCTCGATTGGCGCGATTATAGGAAATTCAAACCAGACGGTGGTTCCCTTGTCCGGCTCCGACTCGATCTCGATCGTGCCGCCGAAGGAACCGGTGACGATGTTGCGGACAATCGCCAAACCAAGGCCGGACCCACCGATATCGCGGCCGGTCGTAAAGAACGGCTCCCAAACCCGCGCCATATTATCTGTATCGATACCGCGGCCATGGTCGGTGACGGATAAGCGATAGCGATCCGAGCCAGCTTGGGACAACACAATGTCGATGGCTCCCTCGCCATCGGGTCCGTAACCGTACAGCGCTGAATTGCTCAACAGGTTCAACAAAACCTGGGAATAAAGCCCTGGAAAGCCATCCCAGCTGGCATCATCGGCAAGTTGATTGTCGAACCGGAGCTCGATCCCGGAAGTCTTGGCCTTTATGCCGTAGAGACCAAGAACCTCCTCATTCAAAGTCGCAAGCGAGATGGTCTCTCGTTGGTCCGCGGCTTGATGAACCGAAAGGTTTTTGAAGGACCGGATAAGCGCGTCGGCGCGCGCGATATTGTTCGCTATCAGCTTCGCCGCCTCCGCGAGGTCACCCAGCGCGTATTTCGCCTGATCGTCCTTGGCCAACGCATCAAGCATGTCCGGCTGCAAGTCCTCGACGATGATACTGGCGGCGTGGTTGGCGATCCCGATAGGGGTGTTGATCTCATGGGCAACGCCGGCGACCATCTGGCTGATCTGGCGGTGCCGCTCCAACTCGCCGGCGGATTGCAATCGCTCCTGTTTGATGGTCGCCTCGTAAAACGCCGCGTTGGTTTCGCGCAACCGGGTCGACAAGCCCACCATGAAGTCACCAAGCATCCTGGGTGTTCCCGACAACACCCGGATGAACTCGTCCCGTTCGATAAGAAACATCTCACAGTCTAGCCGCGCGACCGCCGAAGCCGAGCGCGGCTGTCCATCAATAAGCGCCAATTCACCGAACACCTCGCCTTTGCCAAGTGTCGCGATCACGACGTCGGCCGCGCGCCGAATATCAACGTCGCCATCAAGGATGACATAGGCGGTATCGCCGGGATCACCCTCCATGAAGACCACTTCGTCGGCCTTAACGGAAATGTACCGCCCTATTTCGGCTAGATGGACAAGTTCCTCGGGTGGCAGGTTGCTAAACAGCGGCACCTGAACCAAGACGCTCTCGACGTCCTTGTCCGCGTTTGATTCCGCCAGAGCCGCCGGCAATTCGTGACGCGGGCTAAACTCGACCAATCGAGCAAGATCGGGTGCCTCGGCCACCAAGATCCCGCGAACGACGCGTTGCATCCAAATCAAACAGACGATCGCGATCACCGTCAAGATCGTCCAGGTGCTCGACCACACGCCGGTGATGTCCAGAAGCAGACCGAACACGGGCGGCAACACGAAACCACCCATGGCACCGATCAATCCGACCATGCCGCCAACCGCGCCGACGTTGTTTGGAAAATAGTCGGGAATGAACTTGAAGACCCCGGCCTTGCCGATTCCCGTCACCACCCCGAATACAAAAACCAGGAACACGAAAATCCATAAATTGGCCGGGTAGTAGATATTGGCGGTGCCATTGGCGAGAAGTTGACGTTTGACAACTTTGTCACCGACCTTGACGAGAGGCTCGTGCCATTTCGTCACGCGCGGCAGCACGGCATCTCCCGTATCGAGGACCGCGGGAGTATCGGCGATCGGCGCGCGAATTCCATGAACCAAGCCGTCGACCGTTATCGACGTCGCTGTAACCTGGGTCACCGTCCCCGCTTGCCGCGCCAGGACACCGGGGCCTGGCGAAAACACATCCATCTTGGGTATCGATAAAATCGCGCAGGTAATGGCGCAACTCATGAACACCCAATACATCACGGTTCGCGCGCCAAATCGATCAGACAACCACCCGCCGACAGCGCGGATTACTCCCGACGGCAGGCTGAAAACAGTGGCGAGGAGGCCCGCTTGCACCAGTGAAATTTGGTAGACACTGATGCTGTACGGCACCAGCCATTGCGCGATGGAAACAAAAGATCCAAATACGAAAAAATAATACAGCCCGAACCGCCACACCCTTAGGCTGAACAGGGGCGCGATCCGTTCGCGAAAACTTTGATGGCGCGGCGGGGCCATTGCTCGCTCTCGACCCAGGACAACAAACAAAACAGCCGTGGCCACCAAGATACCCGCGTATATCCGCGGCAGGGCGCGCCACCCCTCGGGATCACCGCCGGTATCCGTGAGCCACAACAGCGCGGTTGGCGCGACCAACGTCGTAATAGCCGCGCCGGCGTTACCCGCGCCGAAAATCCCGAGCGCGGTCCCTTGGTTTTCCTTTTCAAACCAGCTCGCCACATAGGCAATCCCAACCGCAAAACCACCCCCCGCGAGGCCAAAGCCAAGGCTTGCCAAAAGGAACTCGATAAATTCGTCCGCGAGGGAGACCAGATAAAGCGGAACCGCCGTTACGACCATCAGGCAGAAAAAGACGATTCGACCACCAAAGCGATCAGTCAGCATACCCAGGGGGACCCGACTGATCGCCCCGGTTAGAATCGGCGTGGCCAACAGCCAACTCACTTCCGATGTGGAAAAGCGGAACACATTGGTGCTGACCAAATGGGCGATGAGAACGCCGTTGAATACCCAACAGGCAAAACACATCGTGAATGCCAAGGTGCTAACGACCAACGCGGTCCTAGCTTGGCTTCGGTCGATCGGGGACGTCATGTCTTTCATATTCAACGCTGAGATACGTTTAAGAAGTATTGATCTTGGGATCGCGTCCCCGGTCAGATTGCTATTGAATCCGTCGCATCTTCCCGCCCGCTCAACATGCGTTCCGCCACGGATGAATAGAGCGCGTTCGATGCATGTTCTGCAAGCAAGGTCAGGGCGGATTCGGCGGCGCCGCCCAGTGTCTTAATCCCGAGATACATCCACCCATAGCCCAATTCGTGATGCAGACGGAGCGGCAGCAAGTGCCCTTCGCCGAAAGTCTCGGGTCCTTCCAATCGCCGTGTCGCCAGCTCACACGCAATGGCGTGGCGCAATTTCTCCACGTCGGCGCGCACGTTTACATCATCATCGGATGTCGCAAGATGGATGCTATGCTGTTGCGGGTTACCGCTTTCTTCCAGAGTGTCCAACGACAGGATACCAAGCGGCGCGTGGCTTATCTCGAGCGCGGCTTCCAGAATATGGGACAGAGTAAGCGGCAAAGGGTCATAGGATCGAAGCGCGACGGACCGCTCATGCAAAATTCTCAGATAATGCTGCAGCCGCTCCAGCTGAACCAAATCGTCCCAGGCCTTGATCCCAGTGCGGACCGCGGAATAAAGCCGGGTTGCGTCAAGATCGGCTTTCCCCAGATAGCCGTCGATATCGTAATCGTCAATCGTCTGGCGTTCCGGCGCCTGCCCTGGCTGGCCAGTCCGCAGGACGATACGGACGTTGCTGTTACCAAGCTCCGATCTGATCTCATGGCACGCGTCGAGGCCCGCTGTTTGCGATTCCATTACGACATCCAACAGAATGACCGCGATATCCGGGTTTTCTCGCATCATCTGGACCGCTTCCTTGCCATTCGCCGCGCCCAAAAGCTCCACACGGCAGCCTTTGTAGCTGAGACCTCGGAGGCTAAGGCGCGTTACCGAATGGATGTCCGGTTCATCGTCAACAACCAGGACTCTGAATGTCACTGGCTGTCCATGCGCTTCGGTGGTCATTCCAATATCCAACTCAGAACTCGTTTTCGCTAGAAGTTTGCCAGAGGCTTATTGTGGCAATTAATGACGCACAATTGAAATTAAAATCGCAGTGAGCCAAAATCTGCGAAGTGGCTCTCCGGTCGAAGATG
>JAPKDN010000094.1 GCA_028822575.1 Alphaproteobacteria bacterium
GTCACTTTTGGCTTGCGATACCTTATCGAAATCGCGAGCCGAAAGGCGCATGATCCGGTTCGACCGGAAAAGAGGGTCTTGAGGGTGATGAGTAACAATCGGAAATCGGCGATGGTAATGGCTGAGCGACGCGATGGCGCCAAGGGCGACAAGGGCGCAGGGCCGAGACGGCGGGCGTTTCCGTCGATGTCTGGGTTTACCTTGCTTGAACTACTCGTTGTCTTGGTCATTCTCGGGTTAATCGCCGGGGTGGCTGCTCCGCAAGTGATGAATCTTCTCGGCGGCGCCAAGACCAAGACCGCGGCGTTGCAGGTTGAGAAACTATCGGCGACCTTGGACATTTATCTGCTTGATAACGGCGCCTATCCGTCCAAGGCCGAGGGGCTCGGCGCGCTTTTGGAGCGGCCGGACGGCGCGAAGGGATGGAATGGCCCTTATTTGCGCAAGGCTGATCAGATTAAGGACCCCTGGGGGCAACCCTTTCTCTATCGTCTGCCGGGCGAACATGGGCAGTTCGATTTATATTCCCTTGGGGCCGACGCCAGAGAAGGCGGGACCGGCGAGGACGCCGACGTAACGAGTTGGCGGTGAGGGGAAATCGAAAGGATTGAAGTGTTGCTCGGTGTCAGGCGACGCTGGGCCTGGTTATGGCTGGAACCGCCAATAAATCAGCCAAGGCGTGCACATTTTCGGCGTGGAAAATCCCGGTCGCCTCCTCGCGTAATGCCTCACACCGCTCCGACGTCGCGACACTTCCGACCAGCCGTGTGAACTTCGCCGCGATTTCCTTGGCCGTTAGGGGGGCCTCCGGATATCCCCGTGCGATGTCGGACCGTTTGATAAGTTTTCGACCGTCTTTTAGCGTCAAGGTAATTTCGCCTACGTAGAAATCAGGAAACAATGCCTCGAATTCCCCTTGGTCGCGCACGACACTAGTTCGGCTTGCCAGCCTTGCCACTTCACTATTGTTTTGTCGTAAATCCTCGAAAAGATCAGTGAATTGGAGCTCTCCCCGGGCGAGGCGTACCGGAAGCACGTACTGTGCGCAGTGGCTTTTCAAGGGGTTGCCGTCGACGCAATGGCACCCGGACTCGGCGAAGCGGAGTTGAATGTTTTCGACATCGCTGGAGGCAATGTCATGTTTGGAAATAAGGGTGCCGAGCGCGTCCAAGGCAGGGTGGAGGAACGAAACGCAGGAATAGGGTTTAACCGCCAATTCCATCACACCGTGCCATTTTTCACCGATACCGTCGACCAGTGGGTTTTGGTTGGCGACCCGGCTAAAGGCATGCAGCACGTTGTGCCCGCCATCGAAAATACGGTCCGGCCCCCCAAAACCATCTTTGGCGAGGAGCGCTGCGGTCACGCCGTTGCGCGCCGCCATGCCCATCTGGAACGGGCGGGCATCTTCGCGAGGATCGTCTTCCCAAGCCATCAGGCCGGAGGCCTGTAGGCCGGCGAGACCAAGAGCCCGCGTGGTCTCTTCCACATTGAGTTCCATCAGCACTGTGGCCGCGGCGGCGGCGCCGAATGTCCCGCAAACCGCAGAGGGGTGAAAGCCCAGGGCATAGAGCTCTTTCGGATTCATCGCCATCGAAACGCGGTAAGTGATCTCGCAGCCCACGGCGATCGCGGTGATAAAATCTTGGCCGCTACGCCCGTAGGCTTCGCTCAAGGCCAGCGCCGTCGGGATCATGATTGAGATTGGGTGCAGAATGGCCTCGGGGTGATGCGGCTCCATATCGACGGCATAGCCTCGCGTCCCATTGGCTAGCGCCGCGTTGACCACGTCGACCTTGGTCGCCTGACCTATCAGTGTCGCGCGTCCCGCCCCGCCATGGGTCGCGGCGAACGCCCCGATGCCGGCGCTGGACGTGACCGTTGGATGAGTTGCCGCGACCAAGGTTCCGATCCCGTCGACGGAAAGGAGCCTAGTGTAATCAACGACATCGCTCGGCACCCCGAGCCGGGCCCGGTCGCTTATGAATTGCGCAACCTGGGCGGTAATTGGCGCTCTTGGCATGGTCGTGGCACTCCGGTTTGAGCCGAAACTGGAAGAACGGAGGTGCGAGAATATTCTTCGTCCGTGTTTCGCGATTAGCTCGTTACGATAAACGGTTTGCCTTGCGCGTCGTAATCGTCGTAGCCAAGCGTGGCGCGCAATTCGGCCGGAGGCAGCGCGCTTTCCGTCTCGGCCCCTCCGCCTACCAGGGTCGCCAGCCCCGCCTTTATGCCGGCGACCGCCGGTGACAGCATGCCGGTCGGGTAGGTGCCGATCTTGAAACCCAACGCGTCGGCTTCGGTCTGTGATGGCGTTGCCCTGGGCGCGCCGGGTGAGAGTACGGCAAAGGATGGCCGCCCGCCCGCCGCCGCAATCGCGCGGTGGATTTCTTCGTCATCGGCCGGCGAGTCCAGGAACAGGATATCGGCGCCTTCTTCCACATACATTTCAATCCGGGCGACCGCCTCGTTGATGCCCTGGGTGGGCCGGCAATCGGTGCGTGCCAGGATGAGGATACCGGACTCTTTGGCTGCCTCCACCGCTGCGCGGATTTTCATGCGGGCCTCCTCGCGCGGCAGGCATGGCTTGCCGCTCGCCGTCAGCATGCGCGGCGTGATCTTGTCCTCGATCAGCACGGCGGCGGCGCCGGCGCGACCATAGGCGCGTACCGTGCGTTGGACGTTCATGGCGTTGCCGTGCCCGTGATCACCGTCTGCCAACACGAGTGTGTCAGGAGCGGCGGCGCGCACCATGTTGAACGAGTCGAACATCTCTCCAAAGGAGACCAGATCGAGATCGGGGCCACCGAGTCGGCTCGCCGCCACGCATGAACCGGACAGGAACGATGTTTGGAGCCCAGCGCCGGCGGCGAGCTTGGCGGTTAATCCGTCCCAGACAGCCGGCATCACGATAAGGCCAGGTTCCTTCAAAAGGGCGCGCATGCGGTCGGGAGCGGTCATGGGGAACTCCTTATGAGACGGGTATATTTTGGTAACGATAGGGATCCGCCAAGCAATCGGCAAGCGACGTTCCAAGGCGGTCCTACCTGGCTTCACCAGGTTCTGGTCACCGCTCTTTCCAGCACGGTGAAGGACAACGCTGTGGGCGCGCTGTGGGTCGTGCATTTGAGGCTGGTGTGAAGTTGCCGTTTGACGGATCGTTGTCGCTGGAGTCGCCATTCGACCCTGGCATTGACGTTGACAACGGGAGATCCGCATGGGCTCGGTTCACGAAGGCGGCTGTCTTTGCGGCAATGTCCGATTCCGGGTAACCGGGGAGCCGGCGCGGGTTGGAATTTGTCATTGTCGGACCTGCCAGTTGCGCACGGGCAGCGCGTTTAGTGTTTCGGTCTATTTCGAGAAAGACAATGTTGCCCGGCTTTCCGGCGGGTTGCAAACCTATAAACGCGCGTCCCAGAGCGGCCATGAATGGCTGATCGAGCGCTGCTCGAATTGTGGGACGTCGGTGTTCTGGACCATTGGTGGCAAGGCTTGGAATGGTCTTCAGGGCACCGCCGGTGGATGCTACGACCCGCCAGCGTTCTGGTACGATGTCACCCGAGAGTTGTTCACACGCTCGAAGGCAGATTTCTGCAACATCGACGCGCCGGAGCATCACGAGACGCATCCGGCCTACGATCCCAAGACCCTCGATCCCGCGAGGTTGAACGGGGCGGATTGAGTCCCGTGATCCCCTACCCCTTTGTCTTTGCCTCGGCCGCGCCGTCGATACTGGCCGCCGTCTGGTTGAACAGCATCTGACGTTCCTCGTCGGTCGGCGGAGCCGCGCGGCGGAAACCCTTGCCGACATCGACACCGCGTTGCACCGCTGGGCGGTCCTTCACCGCCTTGCGCCAACGGGTGACGTTTGGGAACGCGTCCAATGAGGCGCCGAGTGGTTTGGCGATCAGGACCCAGGGCCAGCAGATCATGTCTGCGATCGAGTAGTCATCGCCAAGGATATACTCCCGGCCTTCCAGTCGGCGCTCTAACACCCCGACACAGCGGTCATATTCATTGCCATAGCGGGTGTGGGAATAGGGATGTTCGCCCGGCGCATAATTGACGAAATGACTAAGCTGGCCAGCCATTGGGCCTTGGTTGCCGGTCTGCCAGAACAGCCATTCCAGCGCTTCCTTGCGCCCTCGCGGATCAGATGGAATGAATTTTCCGGACTTTTCCGCCAGATAGAACATGATGGCGCCGGACTCGAACACCGTGATCGGCTCACGCTCGACATCATGGTCGACGATGGCGGGCATCCGGTTATTCGGGCTGATCTCCAGGAATTTCGGCTTGAACTGGTCGCCCTTGCCGATATTCACTGGATGCGTGGTGTAGGGGATGCCCAATTCCTCGAGCAGGATCGAGACCTTCCAGCCGTTCGGCGTGGGCCAAAAATAGAAATCGAGCATTACGCTTACTCCGCCGCTTGTTTGTTCGTCCCGCCGCCGATCACGCCGTCGGCGGCGAGTTTGGCGATGGTGTCCTCGTCATAGCCGAGCGAACGCATGGCGTCCTCGGTAAACTCCCCCAGGCGAGGGGCCCCCCGAGTGATCTCCGGCGGGGTGCCGGAAAATTGAGCCGGCGGACGGGCTTGGCGCAGTAGGCCGGCGTCGGGGTGCTGGTATTCCTTGACCGTTTCGTTGGCGATGATCTGGGGATGATGCATCACGTCGCGCCGGCGCAGGATCGGTGCCGAGGGCACGTCGGCCGCCTCGAGGATTTCCAGCCATTCTTCCGCGGTTTTGGTCAGCAGCACTTCCTGGGTCATGCCAAGGCGATCATCGATATTGGCATGGCGAAGCGCCGGGGTCAGGAACCGAGGATCTTCCAGCCATTCCGCGCGATTGAGTGCCTTGGTTAGGCTCTTCCATTGTTTGTCGGTATTGACCGCGACACTGATATAGCCGGACTTGGTCTCGTAGATGAGGTCGATGAAGCTTTGGGCCTTTTCCTGAGGGAATTCGCCGCCGACGAAGGTCTGGCTGGCCATGTCCGAATGCCAGAGGAAATTCACCACGCTGTCGAGCATAGAAAGCCGGATATGCTGACCCTTGCCGGTACGCTCCCGCGACAGCAGCGCCGCCGTCACCGCCTGGGCCGCCACCACGCCGGTCAGCTTGTCTGGCACGATGGTCCGCACCAACCGGGGGCGCGCGTCATCGGCGCCGCCTTGGATCGTTGTCAATCCCGAGAGCGCCTGAACCAGAGGGTCATAGACTGGGCGCTGAGCGAATGGGCCGCGATCACCGAAGCCACTGATCGAGACATAGATGATTTCCGGCGCGATCTGGCGCACCTTGTCTTCGCCAAGGCCTATCCGTTCAATCACGCCGGGGCGCATGTTTTGGATGAACACATCGGCGCCTTCCAGCAGCTTTTTCACCAGTTCCATGCCTCGGGCGTCCTTGGTGTCCACCGCGACTGATCGCTTGGAGCGATTGTTGTTCAGGAACGAAGCTGAGAAGCCGCCCTGGCGGTTCGGCATCGCCCGGGTAAAGTCACCGCCGTTGGGGTTCTCGACCTTGATCACCTCGGCGCCCTGATCGGCCATGATCATCGTGGCGAGTGGACCGGAAATGACACTGGTCATGTCGATCACGCGAAAACCATCAAGCGGTCCGGGCATTGAGAACTCCGTTATGGGGGCGCCGTTGTTGGCAAAGGTGAGCAATCCCGAGCCCGTGCGCAAGCCCCGATCAAGAAGGCTGCCATGCGGGAGCTTCACGAATGGGGCATCAGACCCATGATCGTAAGCCCGCTTGACCCCTGGTGACGGACTGGCAAGATCGCGACCGTTATAGACGACGTAATCAGCGGGCGGGGAAACACGATGTCCAAGGCGTTCGAGGGAATTCGGGTCCTGGATCTGAGCCAGGTGTTGGCTGGGCCATCCTGTGGTTTGCAACTGGCGATGTTGGGCGCTGACGTGATCAAGATTGAACCACCCCAGGGTGGTGACCAGATGCGCAATCGAGTGCTGGCCAGCCGGTTCGGCGACCAGGACATGGCCGGTGCGTTTCTTGCCATGAATATGGGTAAGCGCAGCCTCGCCCTGGATATCAAGGCCGAGCAAGGCAAGGTAATCCTGTTCGATATGATCCGGGGAGCCGACGTGATTCTGCATAATTTCCGTGCCGGCGTGGTGGACCGCTTGGGCCTCGATTATGAGAGCGTGCGGGCGATCAATCCGACCATCGTTTATACTGTAATAAGTGGTTTTGGCCGCACCGGTCCCAAGGCCGCCGATCCGGCTTATGACGGCGCGGTCCAGGCGGCTTCGGGGATGATGGCCAATAACGGCACGCTCGATAGCGGACCCCTGCGCACCGGTTACATGCCCATCGACATGATGACCGGCATGACGGCGGCCTTTGCCACCACGGCGGCGCTGCTGCGCAAGCAACGCACGGGCGAGGGGCAGTTGGTGGATGTGGCGATGCTCGATTGCGCGATCGTCCTGCAAGCCGCGAGCTATGCCCGGCACGCCGTCGATGATGTTCAGGACGCGCGGATCGGCAATCAATCGATCGCTGGGATCCCGACCGCCAGCAGCTTTCCCACCGCTGACGGCTCGATGCTTTCGGCGGCGATCATGCCGAACCACGTGACCGGCTTTTTCGAGGTGTTGGGCTTATCCCATCTGCTGGAGGATCCGAAATTCTCCACCCGCGAGGCCATGGTCGAGAATAAGACGGAGGTCCAAGCTGTGATGATCGAGGCGTTAAAAGCCGATAGCGCCGAGAATTGGGAGAAGAAACTGGTCGCCAAGGGCGTTCCGATCGCCAAGATCAACACCATGGCCGAGGTCATGGGGTTGGAGCAACTAACCCACCGTAATATCTTCACCGACATGCCAAGAGCCGAGGGTATTGAGGAGGATTTTCGCATGGTTGGTGCCCCCTATGTCACCGACATCGACGGCCCCGAGGTCATGAGCGCGCCGCCCAGGCTCGGTCAGCAAAGCCGCGAGGTGCTTGAGGGTTTGGGGATCTCCGGCGAAGCGGCGGACGCGCTTATCGCCGACGGCGTGGTCGCGGTGCCGCGTTAGGGGCGTTGAGCCCCGCGTGCCACGCGCGTCACTTCGTCTTGGCGGGCCCGTATTCCGTCTTGGTCCCGTGGGCGAGCGCGAGCGAGGCGACGAAATCACCCGCTTCCATCAATGGTAAGGTCTTGCTGTATTTCGCCAGCCCGAAGGAATCCGTCAGATGCAAATTGGCGGCCAGCGCCTTGTCGTTCGGCATCTCGTAGATGTAGACCATGTCGTATTCGCCATAGGAGCCGTATTGCGCGATCGGCTTGCCGCCAAAATCGGCGATCGCCTTCCGGTGGATCGCCGCCCGGTCCTTGACCACGTCGTCGGCGACCATGGCCGCCTTCTGATCATTCTCGTATTTCACCATGTATAGCACCAGCACGCCCATTGGCCTTATTCTCCTATTATTGATTACATCTTCGACATGACGTTGCGGGCCAGATCTTCGATCAGGCGATAGGACTGCTCCAGCGGTGTCATGAAATTGATCGCGTCCAAGCCCTGACGCTCCAGCGCACGCAATTGCTCCACCATCTCCTCCGGCTGACCGGCGATGGTGAAGGTCTTGATCATTTCCGGCGTGATGAACCGCGCCTCGTCGGGATCAAGGAAACTGTAATGGCTTTGGTGCATCTTCAGATGCGACCGTTCGGCATCGCGTTTCTCGTGGAAGGCTATGTACTCGTCCCAGAACGGCAGCATGTAATCCGGCGGTGGGTTGCCGGTTTCCTTCACCAAGTCGACCAGGTAATGAACGTTGGCCATGATCGCCGAACCGCATTGCTGGATCACCGCCTCGTCGGTGAGTTTCTGACCCGGCTCCAGCATCAGGATATTGACCAGCGCGAAAGTCTCGAACCCATCCTCCAGCGATCGTCCAGACTTGGCGGCGCCTTGGCGAACATTGGCCATCGCCTGACTGAAGGTGCCGCCGCGCGGAATACCGGTGATCATCCCGTCGCCGATCTCGCCGGCCAGTGCCTGGGCCCTCGGGCCAAAGCCGCTGATATGGACCGGGATGGGGTGTTCAACGTTGACATAGTTGAACTCGGGGTTCTGAAACTGGATTGGGTGAGTGACGCCATCCAAGGTATAGCTGGCTTCCTCGCCCTGGATCATGGCTTTCACCACGTCGATATATTCCCGGAACGCCCTGATCCCCATCGGCCGCTGGCCCATCGCCCGCATCGCGGTGTTACCGGTGCCGATACCAAGGAACGTGCGGCCAGGAGCCAGCCGGTTGATCGTGGCGATCGCGTTCGCCGTCACCGGCGCCAACCGCAGCCCCGCCACCGCCACGCCAGTACCAATTCGGATCTTCTGGGTCTGCCGCGCCGCCTGAGCCAGCACCGCGAACGGGTCGGACCGGATCATCGGCGAGTCCGTCACCCAGCAATAGTCATAGCCAAGGTTCTCTGCATGAGAGATCAGACCGATCTCATCGGCCTTGGAGGAGGTCATTCCGAATTTCATGGGCGTGGGTCCGGATGGGTAAGGCTAGAACCGAGAGTGCGACAGGGGGTGGGAGAGGGCAAGAGGGAGATTAAAGTACGTGGTCGAGGCCGCGGGGGTGGATAGATAAGCCCAATCCTTTACCGCGAGAAATAACCGCATCCGCATCGAACGACGGGGGCTACGCCAGAGGCCTTGGTGGGTGACGGTTAGTGGAGCATTTTCAAAAACCACCACGTCACGATCCGCTAGCCGTCACGATCAAGCGACCGAGGCCTGGGCCCCGTCTTTCGACGGGTACGCGACCAATCCTTGGGATAATATCTATTGTATCTCGAAGGGTTCTGCCGGCCAGAAGCTTACGTCCTCGATGCTGGTCGCCG
>JAPKDN010000970.1 GCA_028822575.1 Alphaproteobacteria bacterium
TATCAGAGGACACCTCGATCTCCGGAAACTCCTCAGCGAACCCGCCAAGGTTTTCCCAATGAATGGTACAACGCCGATTGTCCAGCAACCCAGCCCGCGCCAGCAGATGCGAGCCGGTGCAAAGCGCTCCAATCACCGCCCCCTGACGCGCTATCCGTCGCATGAAGCCGAAGATCCGCTCGTCCTCGTATTTCTGTACATCCACGCCCGACACCAGCAACGCGACCTTGCTGCGCTCGACCGACGAAATCGAGCCAGAAGTAAGAACCTCGATCCCATTGCTCGCGGGGACGGGATCGCCGTCTCGGCTGAGGATACGCCATTTGTAAAGAGTTCGTTCCGCCAACCGATTCGCCGACCTAAGGGGTTCTACTGCGGATGTAAAAGCCATCAGCGAAAAATTCGGGACAAGCACGAAATCGATCTGTAGTGGCACTTCGCCGGGATCATCGAACATCCAGCGGACTTTTCTACATTGGCAGAGCGTTCCATCAGAATGCCCCGGCTTGCCGCATGATCTTTATAAGCCAAACACTAAACATAAACTGACGCGTTTCCGGAATAAGTTAAAATGAAACCCTCATGGTGACTACATAAATTCTCCATGTGAAATGTAAAAAACACATAGTTATGGGATCTTGATGTCGCCAATTGAACAATTCGTCGCAATCAGACGTCAATCGGGAAAAGCCCCCTTCATTCAGGCGCGAAATAATCGCAAACTCATTCGGATATGATGAAATCGACAGCGCCTTGAGCGCGGTTGGGTTGCTCGGCCGAGGCGGTTGCCTGGTCGCCTCTGGCGACTCGGTTCCGGCCTTGTCCGACGGCCAGCCCACGCGCACAGTGATCATGGCGGGTAACGCCAGGACAGCGATGAGGAGTGCCTTCACGAAAACCAGCCCAATCGGCCAAGATTCTCTCGTCCGGTGAAGCCACCGCGTTTTTGACGCCGTCGCCACGCGCTATGGTGCCAGGCTCCCGCTAGCCTTCGATGGGCCACGTTATTTACCTTTCCGGCGATAAGTGATGAGCGCCGAGCCGGAACCTCTATCACCTCTCGGCATACTCATTCACCCACGGCAGAGCCTTTGGAATGGGTATCGTAGCGCTTTGCTGTTCGCCCAAGCATAGGGACCATCTAAACAGGGCCAGGTCTCGAGCGTTTGCGATAGTTGTGATAGCAAACCTTGTCTGTCCGCGTGTCCCGTTGAAACGTTTAGCGGCACGGAGTACCGCGTGGAGGCCTGCGCCACCCATCTGCCCTCCTCGGCCAGAACGTGCTTTTTGACGCAAAATGCCTAGCCCGTCACGCTTGTACCATTGGCCACGACGAACACCCGAGCCCGGATCAAGCCGCATTTCATATGGGCGAGTTCTTGTTCTCGCGGCGTGAATAGCCCCTTAAGTCCAAGAAAGTGTAAATCTGATTGAGTTCGGCATTCCAAATTGTTACGGTTACATTGGTGCCCAGGCGCGGAGATAAAACGTATGGTGACAATTGGACAAATCGATCCGGCGGGGACCGCAAGCAGTCGGCGTGTTGGACCAGGAGCAACAGTTACGGGCCTCAATACCGAAGTTCAGGACGAACTAAATCGGCTTGCTGAAGTTGACCGTGCTGGTCAACGCGACACGGCGAGGGCACGCCCCCCGGTGGGTGATGATCAGTCAAGCGGT
>JAPKDN010000971.1 GCA_028822575.1 Alphaproteobacteria bacterium
GATTGGGAATGTACCTACAAAGATAGATCAGGAAATTTCGGGTTTCGGAATGGTGACTACTGGGAAGAACCAAAGAGTGGAAATTACGTATCGAGATTTAGATACAATTTAGTACGTTGTGAATGGGCGATTAACGATAAGTACGAGGGTTTTTTTGGGGGAGCAGTGCGCTGTGTCTTCGGATGGGTTTGATCGGAAGAGTAACAAGTTGGCTATTCAGTACTCTCGCCATATTACTGGCGAGTACGTCTGCACATGCTGATGTCACCGGCTATCCCCGCGTCGCTGATGGCGATACCCTCGTTATTTCTGGCGAACGTATCCGGCTGCACGGCATAGACTCACCAGAGACTCGCCAGACGTGTACTAAGGACGGTAAGGCGTGCAACTGCGGACGTGATGCCACAGCCGCCTTGGTGACTCGTATCGGCGCTCAAGCCGTTACATGTAAAGGAGACAAGCGGGATCGGTATAAGCGGCTCATTGCCGTCTGCTTCTCAGGACAGTTAGATTTAAATGCGTGGATAGTTCGGCACGGTTGGGCTTTGGCTTATCGGAAGTATAGTCGGGACTATGCAGGAGATGAGAGGGCCCCTATGGATGAGCGTAAGGGCATCTGGCGCGGGTCCTTTATTCCACCATGGGAGTGGCGACGGCAGAAACGAGGGAGGTAGCCCATGCCTCTAGTGGCCCTCGGCGATTTCCGCCAGCTCAATCAGGATATTGCCCGTCGATTCGGGGTTGATGAAGGCGATGCGGCTGCCGCCATGCCCGGTGCGCGGTTCCTCGTCGAGCAGCTTCACTCCCTTGCTCTTCAACTCATCGAGCGCCGCGTCAATATCGTCAACCTCGAAACACAGATGGAATAGGCTCTGACCGTTCTTTTCGAGCCATGCGGTGACCTTCGAATCCTGTGCGCTGGCGTCAGAGGTCAACAGCTCCAAATAGGTCTCTCCGACCGGAAACATGGCGAGCCGCGTTGCGCCAATCTTCTCCTCGTACTCCATTTCAATACCGAGCGTGTCCTGCAGCATCTTAATTGATTCCGACATGTCGTTAACCGCGATGGCGACGTGTTCTACCCGTTTCAGTTTCATCCGTTCTCTCCCCTGCGCTTAAGTTCTTTGTGTTCGCCCATGCTTCGACAGGCTTTCTTCATCTGACTGATAGCATAGTTCAGTACCACCATACAGGCAGCGGGGCTAATGTTCTATCGGTGACAGTGATACCCGCCAGTGCGCCGGTTGTTATCGGAAGAACGGCCCGATTGCGCGATCCTGAATTAAAGGTAGCCCCGCCACCGTTGCAGAGGGGCCAAACCCCTTTATCGATGGTAGCGATACCTACCAGTGCCTCGGTTGTTGTGGCAGCCATAAGTTTAAAAAAAGAGAATTGACCTTCAAGTTAGGCGTATTACAGGCAAAAACACGAAACGGAGCGCCCAAATAGATGTTGCCTAGTCGTTGCCTGTGGCGTTTTTGAAAGAAACAAGGACCTAGCAGTTTTCTGCTAAGTCCTTGTTTTAATTGGCTCCGGCGGCAAGACTCGAACTTGCGACAAGGTGATTAACAGTCACCTGCTCTACCAACTGAGCTACGCCGGATCAAATGCCGGGTATTTGGAGGCGCGGACCGGAGTCGAACCGGTGTACAAGGCTTTGCAGGCCTCTGCGTAGCCAC
>JAPKDN010000972.1 GCA_028822575.1 Alphaproteobacteria bacterium
AGTCTCGCCATAGACGCTGTGATCCAGGAGGCGGACGGGGCGAGGCAAGTGGGCGTTATCGCTTAAAACCGCACAGAGCCTCGATATGTGCCGGTGTTAGGCCGCAGCAACCACCGACGATTTGTAGGCCCTGGTCACACCACTCTTCGGCAAAGCGCCGTAATTCGTCCGGCGAGATCACCTCGTCGAATACCCAATGAGGCGATTTGAAATAGCCAGAATCAGGATAGGCCAGGAGCGGACCATCAAAGGTGTGACGCAGTATCGCCAGGGCATCAGCGGTGACATTGGCCTGTGAGTGCATGATACCGGCCGCAGCAACAGGGTAGTCTTCCAGAATACTCAAGAGGTCTTCGAATGGGATATCCCGGTCGGGTGCGAAGGCAAGGACCGATCCGTCGGCGGCGCGGCGGACGGAAAAACCGGCCCAGACCGGCAGGCCCGTCGACGACGCCGCCGAGAACGCGGCGTTCATCTTTTCTGGATCATACATCATTTCCAGGATGATCAGGTCGCAGCCCGCCTCTTTTAGCAAGTCGGCGAGCTCGGCCGAGGCTTCGATCAGCGCTGCCTGTGACGGTTTTCGCGACAAATCAGGCGCCGCCAAGCCGATCTTGATCGCGCCGCGATGCGAGATCGAGCCAGCAACCAGGACGTCGTTTTGACCGCTGGCATCCCGGGCCTTCAGCGCCACGCCGACCGCGCCCTGGTTGATCTCCTCGAACCTATCTGCCAGGCCCGCCTCCTGAAGGATAAGACGCGAGGACGCATAGGTGTTCGCGGTGATCACATCCGCCCCAGCGGCGATATAGTCGCGGTGAATTTTCTCGAGCACCGAAACATTGTCGAGCGCCGCAGCACCGCACCAAACTTCCGGGTCCATGGGTACGCCCCGGCGTTCCAGCTCGGTGCCGGTCCCGCCATCAAGAATGACGACACCACCTTCCTTCAGGCGGTTCCCAAGTTTCGCGTAAGCCATTAGATTAAGGCCTCTATAACGGTTTCTAGAACCCAAACCATGGCAGATAGAAACCCCATGGGCTGGCCAAAATTCGACATCATTGATGGAAAATTTGACCTCGCCCGCCAGAAAATCCGGCATGGTGACGCGCGACCTGTTTCTCGACCGCCACGAGACTTCAACGCCTGCGAAAGGGTGCTGATATGAAGATCACCGATCTCAAAACCTTCGTCATCAGCAATCCTCCGCCCGGTTCCGGCGGCAAGTATTTCATCTTTGTCAAATTGATCGCCAATGACGACACCACGGGGATCGGTGCAACCTAAAGCGTCCAGTTCAATCCTCATGTGGTCGCCCGGATGATCGAGGGTGTCTGCGGGCAGCTGGTGGTCGGTAACGATCCCTTCAAAATCGAGCAATCGTGGCGTAACGCCTATGGCTCCGACTTCACCCAATGCCGGGATATTTCGATGTTGGGTGTGCTGAGCGGGATCGATAGGGCCTGTTGGGACATCGTCGGTAGGTCAGCCTATGAATTACTCGGCGGTCAGCTCCATGAACGTTTGCGGAGCTATACTTACTCTCTATCCCGACCCAAGCAATGACGAGGCGGCCTTCGCCGAGGGGTGGGTTTACAGCGACCCCGGTCTTGCTGCCAACCGGGCGGCGGAATGTGTCGTCCAGGGGTTCACGGCGGTGAAGTTTGATCCTGCTCG
>JAPKDN010000973.1 GCA_028822575.1 Alphaproteobacteria bacterium
ATTTCAGGCGGTCGTAAAAATCGAAAACCACCTCGTTCAACGGCAAGCGATAGACCGCCATGGCCCGATTGCCCACATATGTGAGATCCAGCTGTTCGCCGCGCCGTTCTGTACAGAGTGCCAATACTGCGCCTAGATAATCGTCCGGCACCAGGATTGTCGCTTTGATCCACGGCTCCTCTATATCGGCGATTTCGACGGGGTCTGGATAATCTGCCGGATTGTGCAATTCGATCAGATCGCCGTTGTTTTTGTGAATTTGGTAGACCACCGACGGCGCGGTGGTGATCAGGTCGAGATCAAATTCCCGGTTAAGGCGCTCTTGGACGATCTCTAAATGCAACATGCCGAGGCAACCACAGCGGTAGCCAAAACCGAGGGCGGCGGAGCTTTCCGGCTCGTAATGCAGGCTGGAGTCATTCAGCGCGAGTTTGGCGAGGCTGTCGCGCAAATCCTCGTAATCGTTGGTATCGACTGGGAACAGGCCGCAGAACACCACTGGGATCGTTGGGCGGAAGCCCGGTAGTGCTGTTTCCGTCGGACGCCTATCTTCGGTCAAGGTATCGCCGATCTTGCAATCGGCCACGGATTTGATACTGGCGGTGATATAGCCGATTTCTCCCGGGCCCAGCTCCCCGGTCTCTACCCGTTTCGGGGTGAAGACGCCAACGCGGTCGACTTGATGGACGGCACCAGTCGCCATCATGCGGATTCTCAGGTCCTTCTTCAGCGTGCCCTCGAGCACCCGCACCAGGGTGACAACGCCGAGATAGGGATCGTACCAGGAATCCACCAACATGGTTTTCAAGGACGCGCTCGGGTCGCCGGCCATGGGCGGTGGAGAGCGTTTGACCAACGCTTCCAGGACGTCTGGGATGCCTTCTCCGGTCTTCGCGGAAATATTAATGGCATGTTCGCTATCGAGGCCGATTACCTCTTCGATCTGCTGGCGGATGCGCTCGGGCTCGGCCGACGGCAGGTCGATCTTGTTGAGGACGGGTATGACTTCGTGATCCGCATCGATGGCGAGATATGCATTGGCCAATGTTTGCGCTTCGACGCCTTGGCTGGCGTCGACCAGCAACAGTGAGCCCTCGCAGGCAGCCAGGCTGCGGCTGACCTCATAGGAAAAATCGACGTGTCCCGGCGTATCCATCAAATTAAGCGTATAGGTCTCACCGTCCGAGGCCTTGTATTGCAGGCGCACGGTCTGCGCCTTGATCGTGATGCCGCGCTCACGCTCGATATCCATCGAGTCGAGAACTTGCTCTTTCATCTGTCGGGACTCGAGACCACCGCAAAACTCGATCAAACGGTCGGCCAGCGTCGATTTCCCATGGTCGATATGGGCGATAATGGAGAAATTACGGATATGCGCAGTATCAGTCATCGCAATTATTTCTGTATCCTATGGAGCCGCGTGAAATGTAGGGTCGGCGCGGCAATTGCGCAATCGTTCCGTGACCGGTTCGTGGGATTCAGTGTATCGCCTGTTCGCCTACCTACTCTCGGATATTGGGATCGCCGACTCCCACGGCTACCCCCCCATTCGGCTTTTTCTGTCAGTGGGATGATCTGATGGCAGAAGGCATGCAGCAGTTATTCGTTTAGATTCAATCCAATCTGGAGGTTCTCCGCGGCCTGCAGGTTAAGCCGCTTGTCCCGCTGGTAGAGG
>JAPKDN010000095.1 GCA_028822575.1 Alphaproteobacteria bacterium
GAGCTTGGCGATCAGCACCAGTTCATGATCCAGCTGGGCGCGCACCTTGTCCGGCATCCCGTTCGGATGGCTTTGAATAGGATATCTTTCTCTGGCGCCACGCCAGGTTCGGTATTCCAATTCCTCTTGAACCGTGCGCCCGGCCCCAGCGAGCACGTTAGGGTATTCATATCGGAGATCATCCAGGGAGAAGTGGCAGCGCTCGGCGATTTCGACCGTGCGTTGGATCGCGTCCGGATAATTTCGGAACAGACGCGCCATCTCCACTGGGGGTTTGAGATAGCGTTCAGCATTGGCATCGAGACGAAACCCAGCGGCGCCTATCGTGCAATGCTCCAGGATACAGGTCAGCACATCCTGTAGGGGTCTCCGCTCGGGAACGTGATAGAGCACGTCATTGGTGGCAACCAGGGGCACCCCCACCTTATCCGCAATCTGCGATAGTGTGGCGAGCCAGGCCACGTCCTCGCCCCGATAATGCACCGAGGCGGCGAGAAAGACCGAACCGGGAAAGCGGGACACCAAGTCCGCGAGGTCCGTGGTGAAGGCATAAGATGCTTTGGCCAGCTCACGTCCGGTCGCGTTAATCCGCCTTGAAGCGTTGCTGCTCCAGAGAAAGCCAGGGCTTTGGCTCGGAACGTGACTGGCACCTTGAGGTATCAACGCGGAGGCTCGCCAGCCACTGACCGGCACCGATGCTATAGCCCCGGCTTTCGCTGGGGAGGCGGCAACTTTGAGGTTATTTAACAGTCGTGCCGGAGCCCGTCGAGTGATGTCATCTGGCGGGATGACTATCAGGATTTGGCCCTCAGCGAATTCCCGGACGTCAGCGCGGGTCAACCGGCATTTCGCCTTACCGGTCCGTCGCTTGCCCAGGGTCAACAAACGCGCAAGCCGAACAAAAGCCGCTCTGTCGGTCGGTAGACACAGCAGTCTTGCACCATCCTCAAGATCGAGTCGCGCGCCGATGATTACCTGAATACCCGCCGCCTTGGCGGCGACATGGGCGCGAACCACGCCGGCCAATGTGTTGACATCAGTGATCGCGATCGCCCGATGACCAAGCGCCGCAGCGGTCTCCACCAATTCCTCCGGATGTGCCCCACCACGCAGAAAGGTGAAGTTACTAGTGACCTGAAGTTCGGCATAATCGGCCGTCGGTCCGCCTCGCCCCTGTCCCATCTAAGTCTTGTCCCAAATTTCACGCGAACAACCCGTGCAGATACCAGACCGGCGCCTCGCCACATTCGGCGAGTCCCTCGCGGTACAACCAATAACGCCGCCCCTCGACATCCTCGATTCGAAAATAGTCCCGGGTTGCTTGCCGTGCCTGGTCACGCCACCATTCCGGCGCCAGGCGTTCCGGGCCGATGGCCCGACCGACCCAGACCTCGGCGCCACGCCAGTGAAACCGGACGGGGGGATGGTCCGGCAGCAAGGCCATCGCTTCGACACGCTCTGGACGGCGCAGTAAGCGCGGCGGACGCGTGGGGCCAGATATGACACTGGAAGAGCCCCCCGGGCCAGAAAAGTCTCGAGGCCAGCGTTCCCCGAAAGCCTGAACAATCGGCATGAAGGCCTCGGCCCGCTCCGGCACATGGCTCGCGTGCGCCACCGGGCGGGTAACCGCCCTGGCACCCAGCCTATTCGCCAACCGGTCGGTCAAGTCGCCAATGGCGGTACTCGCAGCATCCCTATCCCCGGCGTTCAGTCCGGTCTGCGTTGGCGCGGCGGCATCAAGCTCCAATGCCTCGAGAGTCACCACATCGATGCCGAAACCTGGATCAAGCTTGTCGAAGTGCTCGGCCAGGAGGCGATATAACGCAGCAGCATCTCGGCTCGGTCGACTGGTGCCGATAGTCAATTGCCGGACCGTGCCGTCAACCCGATAGAACGACAACCGCAAGCGCCGTGCGCCTCGATGCTCGCGCTCCAAACGTTCAATCAAGCGTGCCAGAAGGCGCTGGGTCGCGAGCCCAACATCCTCAGTCGTGACGATTGGCTCGGGCAGGCTCAAGCGCACCCGATGCGGGAAAGTCGGTACCTGAGGAGAAATTAGCTCCGGTGCCAAGCCCAAGGCTTGGTCCAGTCGAAGCGCGACTGACGACCCAAAACGCGCGGTAAGCGGCGAGCGCGCTACCGAAATCAGCGTTTCAACCTGGCGCAGACCGACCCTGTCCAACCCCTCCACCACCGCTGGAGGCAGACGCAATGCAGCCAAGGGAAGACGCGCGATGGCGGCTCTCTGGGCTCCAGGCTCGACCACCCGAACCGCCCGATCGCCAAAACGCGCCACCGCCCAGGCGGCACCCGGTGTGTCAGCCAACGCCGCCTGACCCGTCCAACCAAAACCGGCGAGCCGGATCAAAAGGTCATCCAGAAGCGCAGATTCGCCGCCGAACAGATGCGCGCATCCAGTGATATCGAGCCACAATCCACCGTCACCGATATCCCGGCCACTCGGATCAATGGCAACTTGGGGAGTATAGCGCCCGCACCAATCCGCGAGCGCCTCCAGGGCCTTATGATCCGCCGCTGGGTCCGCTGTAGCCACCATCAGGCTCGGATCCAACGCCAGCGCATCGGTGACCGATCTACCGACCGCTATCCCCGCCGTCGATGCCAAGGGGCAAGCGGCGGCGACCACCCGCCGAGCCTGTTCGTCTCGCGCCAGCACCACCGCTCGCTCCTCGTTCCCCCATCCCGCTTCCCGTCGATACCGTTCGACAGAAAGATACGGCAGCCAGAGGTGCAGGGTGCGGCGTGTTTTGCTAGAATATTCTTTATTTGTTCTCATTTAGAACATAATAGCAACATTTAGGGTCGACACAAGCCTATCGTGTTTCGTCACATCGATCCGAGACAAAGCCTGGCGCCGACACACGGAGCTCGTAAACACTCAAGCGTCAATTCATCCCACGTGATTTGGCGACCACGTCATAGGAGGCGTTGATCGCGGCCATCTTGTCATTGGCCTGACGCACGAACTCCTCGGGCATGCCCTCTGCCATCAAGCGATCGGGATGGTTCTCGCGGATCAATTTTCGGTAAGTCGCCTTAATCTTCGCTTCACTGGCGCCAGGCTCGACGCCGAGCACGCCATAGGGATCATCACCGGGTCTGGTGCCGTGCACCGACAGCAGACGCTGAAACGCAAGAACATCGATCCCGAAGATCTCGGCCACGCGCTGCAGGTAGCAGAGCTCGTTAGCGTGAATAATACCATCGGCCTTGGCGATATGCAGAAGACTGCCCAGAAGCTCCTCGAGCACCGGCGACCCCGGATTAAACAACTTCGCGATCTGCTGGGCATAGATCTCAAAACCGGCGACGTCCTTGCGCGCCAGATCCCAGACCCGCCCGACATTACGGGTCTCATCCGCAGGGACGTGAAACACCTCGCGAAATGCCGCGATTTCATCCCTAGTAACGACCCCATCGGCCTTGGCCATCTTGGCGGAAAGCACGATCACGCCGATCGTAAACGCGACCTTGCGGGTTCCGGCCGCTTCATCGATCGGTCCTTCGGACGTAACCGTGGTCATCTTGTCGACCGCGTGACCAGCCGCCGCGCCAAGCAACGCGCCCAGCGGTCCACCAAGCGCGAGACCGGCGGCCCCACCAATTATCTTACCCCAGATGCTCACGATTTCAGGCCCGAGGAAAAATTACGTATAGGCGAATGACACTGGCGCCTGGCGCCATGAACGTCAACACACCGTCAGTTAATACGAATACATGCCTGAGCACGATTACTCCGGCCAATTAAGGCCACGACGACAGTCAGACTATTCCGCACCAGCCAAAACCTGGTCCACGATCCAGTTGTCAAAGGCGTGACAGAGGGTTTCCATATGAGTAAACTTCGATGCCGCCTGAACGGGAACCCGAAGACCGTTCTGCTGCATCTCCACCGCCGCGTTGTCCTCGGGCAGGATGGCGTCCATCCGATCATAGTAGCTCTCAGCGATCTCGTGAAAATCATCGCGCTGGGTACAGGGTTCCGGAAAGAACGAAGCCCCCACGACCCGCATGCTTCGCGGCCCTGTCGGATGCAATTCGAAGATCCACATACAGTCGATGGTCCATCCCATCATCGTACCAGGCAGGATGCACGGATAGAACGTGCCCGTGGTATATCGTCCACTAAGCGTCTCGATCGGATCAAACCCAGTTTTACCATGGATCAACCCGCGGCTGCCCTCGTGCTCGGTGAAATGGTTAATGATTTGCCCGCGAATTTCCTCATGGGTGGAACGCTTACGCCCAGAGACCTTCTGTCGATTTAAGGTGCCGCCATGAATGAAGGGAATATGTAAAGAATCGTTGAAATTCTCGAAGTGAAGTTTCCAATTCGCCTCAACATCCCAGTGAACCCGACGGGTACAGACGAGGTTTTCCGGTCCATAACCCGCACAATTTTCTGGTAAATCACCCAGCCATTCCATCAACGTCTCAGCTGCGTCGTCGAAGGTGACGAAGAGAAAACCATGCCAGCGCTCAAGACGAACCGGCAGCAAATTCAGAGCCGAGCGTTTGAGATTCTCGTCTTCCTCAATTTGTGGCGTCGCGACCAACGACCCATCAGTCGAGTACGTCCAGGAGTGATACGGGCAGGTAAAGCGTTTGCAATTACCCTCGCCAGCTGCGATCGGCGCGCCACGATGCCGGCAACTATTATAGAAGGCACGGACCACCCCATCAACGCCATGCACCAACACGATCGGAATGCCGGTTATCTCGTGGGTAAAGAAATCCCCTGGCGTGTAAATTTGCGAGGCGTGGCCAACGTAATTCCAGGCCTTTTTGAAGATATGCTCAACCTCGAGCGCATAAAACTCATCGGAAGTATAACACCAGTTTGGAAGCGGTGTTGCCTGTTCGACCGGCAGACGAACTCCACAGTATGAGGCAACGTCGGTCATGTTCACGGATGAATTCGACGAAATTATCATAATCCATTCCCTCTCGCGGCGCAGTCGCTAAGCGTAGGTCCGGACCTATCGACAGGGCAAGCGGGGAATTCAAACCGCGGTGCGCCGGCCAAAAATAACGATAAATTTGCGCCTTGGATACCCTTGTCAATTACCGAGAACTGAGCCGCTAGCTTGTCACCCTGCTTGCGCAGCACCATTACCTTGCAGCTAAACGACATCGCCTCCTCACCGTCCTTGATGTCTACCAGCATTTAAGCCTCTGCACCTTGGCCAGATGATCACCAATCAAAATTCCGGTGGCGCTCCAATTGACCAAATCATAACTGCGACTATCGATCTTGACTAAACCAGCGGAAGTGGCCCTGCGGACCCCCCACTGTTTTTCGACGAACGCGAACGCTGATTTAGGGGCCACTGAAACTGAAATTCTACGACCGTTACATTACCAAACGCTAAAATGTGAATGAAATACAGTTAACGAAAGGGTAACACAATGTGGCGCCTCAGTATTGAGTCGCCGCGTCTCTATATTGGATTAGGGGATCTCAAGCGCACTTTTAAAATTTCTAATTTTGGGCCTCCAGCGGTTTAGAATCGGCGTACAGCTGAGCTTTTTCGATCTTTCGAGGTACTAAGGCGATCTTTACGCCAAGAACGAGCCGCTGGCGAAAATTAACCGTGTGGTTTTGTGGGAGGGTGTCCATCCTCGTCTGGAGGTGGTGTGGCGCAAGCCGAGCGCGGGGCACAAGCTGCGGGACGCGGTCGTTATGTTCAGGGCGACTATGCTTTGCGCGCTGTACAATCGGTAGTACGATAAGGAGAGTGACCGGAAGCGACATCGAGACGGAAATAGCGCCACCGCAGCGTGGGGAAATCACCGCTGCGCCGCCGCTGGCATTGGACAAAACAGCCAACCAGCCAAACTCGTCAGGCTGAACGTGGTTTTATAGAGGTGGCCGTAATTAAATAGATGATTTTTCTATTATTTAATCGAGTCTATAAATTTAAAGCCGATGGCAACGAAAATCGCGGATATCTCTTTCTTAAGATCAGGCATCGCCAGGCTCGTGGTCGGCCGTGCGCCGAGACTTAGTGCCGGTCGAGGCGTTGCAACCACCATTCAAGAAAACCTTCCGAGGCTTACGATCTTCCTCTAGACAAGGACATCCATTAGATTGACGACACTTATTCGCATGACACCGTGGAGCCTCCGATGCAGGTCAAAGTCCTCCCCACCGATCCAACCACGCGAGAGACAGTGCTCGGCATCCTGAAACAGCGTTTTGGCGATCAACTCTCGACCTCGGACGCGATCCGCGATCGCCATGGCAAGGACGAGAGCTATCATGCCTCAATACCGCCAGATGCAGTGTTCTTTGCCAAATCGACAGATCAGGTCGCCGACGCGGTCAAGACCTGCGCCGAGTACAAGTTCCCAGTGATCCCCTTCGGCGTCGGAACCTCTTTGGAAGGTCACGTGGCGGCGTTACGGGGCGGGCTTTGCATCGACATGTCCGAGATGAACGCCGTTTTGGAGGTTAATCCCGAGGATCTGGACGTTACGGTCCAAGCGGGGGTTACCCGCAAGCAACTGAACGAGTATCTGCGCGATACTGGGTTGTTTTTCCCAATTGATCCAGGCGCCGATGCCTCGATCGGCGGTATGTCGGCAACCCGCGCCTCGGGCACCAACGCGGTACGCTATGGCACCATGCGGGAGAATGTACTCTCGCTCACCGTGGTTACCGCAAATGGCCAGGTCGTCAAAACCGCCCGGCGCTCCCGCAAATCTTCGGCGGGCTATGACCTAACGCGAATTTTCGTCGGCTCTGAGGGTACGCTTGGAGTGATTACCGAAGTCACTCTGAAGATTCATGGCATTCCCGAGACGATCACCTCAGCCGTGTGCCAGTTCGAAGATCTAGAAAACGCCGTGAAAACTTCGATCCTGACCGTTCAGGCGGGTGTTCCCGTGGCGCGCATGGAATTGTTGGACGATGTCCAGATGGGCGCCTGCGTCGTCTACTCCAAGCTTGAGGGATATGAGGCCAAACCGACCTTATTCTTTGAATTTCACGGCACCGAGGCCAGCGCCGTCGAACAGGCCGAGACCGTACAAGCCATTGCCGAGGATTTCGGCGGCTCGGCCTTCCAATGGACATCCAAGATGGAGGATCGCAACAAACTCTGGCAGGCCCGCCACGACGCCTACTACGCGGCTCTGGCGCTCCGCCCCGGTTGTGGCGGTTGGGCGACGGATGTCTGTGTCCCGGTCTCGCGGCTGGCCGAATGCATCAACGAGACCAAGGCGGATCTGAAGAACACCAGTTTGCAAGCACCGCTGGTCGGTCATGTGGGCGACGGCAATTTTCATCTAGTTTATTTGGTCGATACCGACAACCAAGACGAGCTGGACGAGGCACAAGCACATTCCGACCGCATGGTGATGCGGGCGCTGGCGATGGGTGGCACCTGCACCGGGGAGCACGGCGTCGGCTATGGCAAGATGGGTTTCTTGCAAGCCGAGCACGGCGACGCGCTGGCGCTGATGCGCTCGCTCAAGGTGGCGTTCGATCCAGATAACATTATGAATCCAGGGAAGATCGTGAGCCTCTAACGGCGACGTTCACAAGGGCATAACCTCGATACTCCGCGATGTTTTAGCCGCCGTAATTAAGTTTCTCCAGCCGGTGCAAATAGAGGAATTACGGGGGCCGGCCCCACTGCTCCATCCCCGCGAGCGCAAGAAAATACCAAACCGGCGAATAAAGGTCGCCGGGGCAAAAGTAGATGCGGCCTCGACATACAGTCCTACCGTCCTTCCGCTCGAATACGGCCGCTCCGGGAAAGTTCGCGTGATGGCCCATCCCACAATGATAGACCATCTAATCGCCGCCTAGATACGAGGCTATCCTGAATATCTGGTGGATCCTTGGAAACTAGCAAGATGACCATCGCGTCATCAAGGTAACCCAGCGCGCCGTTGATACCGTCGGCCTACAACCTTCAATACCGGCATCCCGGGCCCTCATAGTGGATCACCATCAGCTTATCCAGGCCCCCGAACAACTCCGACAGACATGCGGCTCCGGTGGTGGTTTGAAGCGCGTAATCCTTGGTCACGATATCTCCTGCCTCGTGGCGCACCGCTGCGATCTGGCAGGTTTTCTAAATAATTTCGAAATCAAGCTTCTCGGCTTCGGTCATATCAAATACCTCCTCGGCAACGGACACACCGCTCCATTGTCGCCAGTCGACTATACCTTCTGACCCATTTTTTCTGAAAGATATCCATCGATTAGCCCAAGCAGTATTTGCCACCCAAAGCTCGGGCCGTGTCCAGCATGGGCAGTATCAATCGGCCACCCACGCAAGCCGGCCATGCTTTTGACGCAATCATCGACATTGGAGCTGCCAAGCCCATTCAGCAACGGGCCGTCATAGACACAACAGCCAGCGAACACCGTTCCGCTGGCGCATTCCCAAACGCGAATGGACCCTGGTGAGAGACCGGGCCAACGCAGGATCGCAAACCGCCAATCACCGAGATCCACGACATCCCCTTCATCGACAATCCTGATCACCCTGGCCCTTTCAACAGGTAGGCGCCAGGATCGTAACCGGCATGCGGCAGGGCTGTGATCATGCATTGATCGAGATGGCCCAGATAACCAACGCGGTTGAGGCAGGTGGCAAATGTCAGGTCGTCAAGATAGAGACTATTGGATGGAGAGCTTGATCGAAGATCATTGTCTTCAAGGCAATGCACCAGGCACACTTCGAACTCGTGATGACCGCCGATATTATCGCCATGGGTATGAACGGCACAGGCGACAACAGGATTGTCGATCAGATAAACGGCCGCGTCACA
>JAPKDN010000974.1 GCA_028822575.1 Alphaproteobacteria bacterium
ACGCCATTGGCTTTCAGCTTTTCGCAATAGGCGGCGAGATCACCATTGTGGACGAATCCGATGTGGTCCGCGCCCCAGCGGTTATGGCTGGAAAAAGCGCCGTAGTCGCGAAACGTGTCGGGCACCGCGGGAACTTCTCCTTCGCGCCGCCCTCGGATCAGAAGTGTCATGCCTCCCAGGCCGACGAAAATGTGCGGCGTCCCCCGAGCGACAGTATCCGCTTCGATCACCGCGCCGAGATTCTCCACACACCAATTGGCAGTCTCGTGCGGCTTCTTGGCGATAATGTGAACGTGGTCGAAGGCGAGGGCCGGGTTACTCATCCGTTTGATCCCCATGTTGAGATTTATGCGTGGAGCGGGTCAGTCCACCAGTTCGGGCACGATCCAAAGTGGCGCCTCGCCACGGGAAACCCGCTGGACATTGTCGAAGGCATTACGCACCCGCGCGGTGTTGCTCTCGAATGTCGGGCCGGCCAGATGCGCGGTCAGGATTACGTTATCGAGCGTGAATAGCGGGTTGTCGGGTTCCGGAGGTTCCTGATCAAAAACGTCCAGGCCGGCGGCGCTGATCGTGCCATCGATCAAAGCCCTGTGCAGCGCCACCTCGTCGACCACCGGACCGCGCGCCGTGTTGACCAGAATGGCCGACGGCTTCATCAACGCCAACTCGCCCGGGCCGATCAAGTGCTTGGTGCTTGGGTTCAGCGGCGTGTGCAACGAGACCACATCGGCCTCCTTCAGCAACTCCCGCAAGAGGCGAAAGCGGACGTTCAGCAGGTCTTCCTGATCTTCCGGCAACCGGGAGATGTCGTAGTAAATCACCCGCATGCCGAAGGCCTGAGCTAGACGGGCGGTTTTTTTGCCGATCGTTCCCAAACCAATAATGCCCAGCGTCTTCTCGCGGACCTCATGGACCCTGGGCGTTTGGTTCCCACGCCAGTTACCGGCGGCGACGCTCAAGTGTTGGCGAACCAGCTGGCGCGAGACCGCGAGCATCAGTAGCACCGCGTGCTCCGAAACCGCCACTGAATTGGCGCCTCCATTGTTGCAAACCGGAACCCCGGCGCCGCGCGCCGCTTCCAGGTCCGACTCGTCGTACCCGGCGCTCAACAGCTGGATCAACCGAAGCTTCGGCCCGGTCTTGAACAGATCCTGTTCAACCAAGCCTGCGACGAAGCCGACGAGATATTGAGCGTCCGCTATGGCCTCGCGATATTCTGCGCTTCTGGCGGGAACGATCGTCAACTCAAAGCCAGTAGGCGTCATTTCGCGCGCCACATCGGCAGCGTCGGGGAAATTAGTTACGAAAACGATTCTAGGATTCATGATTATCGCCCGAATGTCTCTGTTGTTTCCCCATAGTGATCGCGCGTCACGCCGCGTCTGTCCACAGGCAATTCCAACGTGGCATGATGGATAAATCAGCGGGCCTGACGAAGCCTGGGGGCAGAGAACATCTCACGACCGTGATTAGGAAAAATTTGGTCGACACAGCAAGATGCAAATCAATTCATTGCTGATGAATAGTATTCTAATTTTAAGTTGTAAAAGTGTTGTCATACATACAAAAAACCTAGAGAAAATTCTTTTATATTTCTTTATTATCTCCTGTTCGTGATAAAATTCCGCCAAGTGTTTCGGTTTTTCTGAGCAGTCTTTGGGGG
>JAPKDN010000975.1 GCA_028822575.1 Alphaproteobacteria bacterium
GGCTTGCATGTCCGCGTCGTTGATCAACAACAAATCTGGTTGGTGGGCCAAACCCCGCTGCTGTTTGACAACGATATCCCTGTCCTGGGCCAAGAACGTCCGCACCAGTGGGCGCAAAACCGGCTTCAAAGCCGCCAACCAGGGCATAGTCCAATACATCAACTGGTGAACAATCGTGGTCTCGGCCGTTACCGGCGTCACCGCCGTCAAACCGACCAACGCGTTGCGTCCCGCCTCCACATGTTCTACTCGAATGCCCGGGAGACGAAAAGTGATCTCCGTGGTCATCTCACCGCCAAGAAGCTTGTAGGCCGCCGAATTGCTGGATGGCGCGTGCCTGAGCATCGAAAAACCGAGTTCGCTCGGGCCGAAACGCTTTTCCTTGGCATGGATCGACCGGCGTGAGCGCCACCACCAGGACTTATGGACGAACGGGCCGTGCGCCGGATCCATCAAACCCACCACCGCGTGATCGACATGGCAGGGGAAATCCATTGTTTCGATGATCCTCGGCGATCGCGCGACAGCCGGGAGGGTCGGTGCCGGCGGTGGGTCCGAGGCCCGTCTGGCATCCGATGCCATGAATATCCAAAGGCATCCCTGAGCCTCGCTGATGGGGTACCGGCGAACCCGCACCCGGGACACGTCCATGTCCTGGCCCTCGACCAGCGACGGGATCGCGGTGCACAACCCATCCGAGCCGAACCGCCAACCGTGATAGCAACACTCGACCTCGGAACCGGCCATGCGGCCGTAGCTGAGCGGAATGCCTCGGTGCGGGCAGATATCGCGCAAGGCGAAGGCCATGCCGTCGGCGCCGCGGCCGAATACCACCGGCTCGCCCAACAGGGTGCGCGCGACAAGTTTCCCGGATTCAAGCGCCGCCGACGGCAGCGCGAAGTACCAGATGTCGCGAAGAAGATCGTCGGAAGGTCGCTCGCTCATGTCGCCGGACACTGCCATCGCTTGCGCGCGCGCGCAAGCGCCTCCTGGCCCGACTAATCGAACCGTCTAACCGTGCATGTTCGCGCGAATAAAACTTTCTAGATAATCATTGATTCGCCGAAAGGCGGCCGCAGCCTTTTCCGGGTCACCCTCGGCCACGGCATGGGCGGCATGGGCATGCAATCTCGGACCAAGCTTGATCTCACCGGAACGCCCGTGATGACTAAACCAGAAGCGCCGGGATAACGGATGAAGCAACTGGCACATCTTGGTCGCGTGCTCGTTATTCATCGCCGATATACAGAGATTGTGGAATTCGCTATCCGAACGCAGACAGCCAATCGGATCGCGGCGCGCGGCGGCGGCCTCGATCTCGGCGGCGACGCGCAGAAAACCCTTGCGCTGCAAGGGCGTGGCTCGAACCGCCGCGCCACGGGCAACCGCGTCGTCCAAGCCCCGACCAACCTCCAGCATCCTGAGCACTGCGCCGGAATCCATGTCCGACACCCGAATGCCACGTCTAGGAAGGACGACCAAAAGCCCCGCCATCGCTAATCTTTGGATCGCCTCACGCACTGGGGTGCGGCCAATACAGATCAAATCGGCCAAATTTTTTTCCGTCACCACCGACCCCGGAGCAAGTTCCAAACGGACCAGCATTCCCTCCAAACGATGGTAGGCGATCTCTTTCAAGCTGTCCGGCGCCTGTGGCTCCAGCTC
>JAPKDN010000976.1 GCA_028822575.1 Alphaproteobacteria bacterium
CCTACTTCAGCATCCGGTCATTCGGCACCTTTACGGGTGATATGATGACTGGATTAGCGTCGTCATAGTAGTCATAGGAGTTCGACAGCCTGTTGAACCTGGAGGCGGGCAAGGGTTCCTCGAATCGAGCTTTGTCACTGTCAATGGCGATGTTGATCCCAATTTCGCCAAGGCGTTTGGCGCTATCCCCGATGGCACCCAGCGGCAGCGTTAGGGTGGTAATATCGGTCCTGTCCGGATTGTTGTAATTTGGTCCCGAAACGGTGATCAAAAGCTCCGTGCCGGCGGGCAAAGGGTCAACGATTTTGAGAATTTCGGTACCTGAGCGCACATCGAACTCCGGCTCCAACCGATCCAACCAAAACCCGTGGCGGAACAAGGTGAACGTAATGAGCCGCATAATAACAGATTCCCACCATTTACTCTTCGCGAAGAAATAGCCCTGGGTCGTAGCCGCGAACACCATCATGGCTATGACAGCGACAATGAAGACGAACAACGCTTTCATCGGCGTCACATCCATCAGCAACAGCTCGGTATTAAAGATGAACAGGAACGGCAGCAGGGCGGTTCGGTTATCGTACATAAAACCCTGGACACCGGTCTTGATCGGATCACCGCCAGAGATCGCTGCCGCTGCGAAGGCGGCTAGCCCGACAGGCGGCGTATCATCCGCCAGAATACCAAAACAGAAGACGAACAGATGCGCGGCCACCAACGGGGTCAACAACCCGCTCTTGGCGCCCAGCGCAACGATGATCGGCGCCATCAAGGACGATACGACGATATAATTCGCCGTTGTCGGCAGGCCCATCCCAAGGACAAGACTCATCGTTGCCACCAGGATCAGCATGAACATAAGGTTGCCGCCGGATATCGTCTCGATGAACGCGCCGAGAACCTGATGCGTGCCCGTTAGCGAGATTGTGCCGATGATCATGCCCGCCGCACTGGTGGCGACACCGATGCTGATCATGTTGCGCGCACCGGATACCATACCAGAAAACCATTCGTTAAAACTGCGTGAGAACCTGTTCGCCCAGTCCGCCTCGCTGCGCAGCAACGCCTTCAGCGGATGCTGGGTCAGCGCGATAAGAGACATTAACATGCAGGTCCAGAACGCTCCGAGCCGTGGCAAAAGCTTGTCGGGGGTCGGAAGAATGCACCAGATTAGCACCACGATCGGCAGGAAATAGTAAAGCCCAGTGATCACAACGTCGCTGGCCCTTGGCAGCACCTCGATGGGGGCGTCTCGATCATGGACTTCTAGATCCGGGTGGCGTGACGCCAGCCAAATAAGAACCCCGTAGGCGACTAGGACAATCGTCCCAATGGTCCAGAAGCTCATATTCGGGGCCACCATCGTGACCCATTTATCGAGTTGATAAATCATGGCGAAAAGCACCGCGATCCCGATAAACCCGGTCAGGTCGCCGATTATCTTACGTGCCAGGGTCATGGTCCCCGGCGGTTTCTGCATGCCCTCGAGGCCAAGCTTAAGCGCCTCAATGTGGACGATGTAGACTAACGCGATATAGCTCACCAAGGCGGGGAGCACGGCGTGCTTGAGAATATCGGTATAGGAAACGCCAGTAAATTCGGCGATCAGTAAGGCGGCGGCGCCCATTACCGGCGGAGTCAGCTGACCATTAGTCGAGGACGCG
>JAPKDN010000977.1 GCA_028822575.1 Alphaproteobacteria bacterium
TTCTACGCCGGTGCTCAGTTCGTGACCCGCAGCCACAGTTTCAGAACTTACGATTGGGACAAGGCAGAAGAGTTGATCGCGACAATCACGGATCGCTACGATCTAAGCTCGTAAGAGGCCCCACCCTCCCACCGCGATGCAGGATTTTGCACAAGTTAGCATAAATTCGAATCGTCATTCCCGCGAAGGTGGGAATCTAGAGTTCTTTTTACCAGGACAACTGGATTCCCGCCTCCGCGGAAATGACAAAAACAGCAAAATGAAATTACGCAAAGGCCTTACTCACGGGGGAGGGAAGTCTATGCGCAAACCCCTTTGTCTCTCTGGCAGGAGGCGCTATCTTCCCATTTCTTGTTCCAAGTGAACTCAATTTGGATTTTACGACATGACGCGTCATCGCTCCGGCCGCCAGTTCTTACACACGCCCGGCCCCACTCATATTCCCGACCGCGTGCAGAATGCCATGCATGTGAAAGCGGTCGATTTCGCCAGTCCCGAATTCATGGACGTCGCGGTCGAATGTTTCGAAGGCCTCAAGCCGCTGTTCGGTCTTAGCGAAGGCGAAGTGTTTATCTACACCGCCTCCGGCCACGGCGCTTGGGAAGCGGCCTTCGTCAATCTGTTCGAGCCCGGCGACACGGTGTTGATGCCGGAGACCGGGCGTTTCTCCCGGGTTTGGGGTGAGATGGGCGAAGCGCTGGGCCTTGAGATCGTGACGGTGGAGAACGATTGGCGCACCGCCATCGATCCCGCCGCCGTCGAAGCGGCCTTGCGCGCCGACACGGAGGGTAAAATCAAGGCAGTGTTGATGGTCCACACCGAAACCGCGACCGGCGTGACGTCCGATGTACAGGCTGCGCGCCGCGCCATGGATGTGTCCGGCCATTCGGCCTTGCTGGTGGTTGATGCCATCGCGTCTTGGCTAACGACCGGGCTGCCGATGGATGATTGGGGCGTCGATGTGGTGGTCGCCGCCTCGCAGAAAGGCTTGATGCTGCCACCGGGTCTTTCCTTCACGGCGGTCGGGCCGAAGGCCTTGGAAGCGACCAAGGAATGCAAGACCTTCCGGGAATATTGGTCCTGGAGTGCCCGGCTTGGGTTCGAGCAGTACCGCCGCTTTTGCGGCACCGCACCGGAACACATGATCTTTGGGTTGCGGGAAGCGATCGAGATTATCGGCGAGGAAGGGCTCGACAATGTCTTCGCCCGGCATGCTCGCTTGGCGGATGCGACGCGTCTTTGCGTGGCCGAATGGGCCAAGGGCGGCGCTTTCGAATTCAACGCCTTGCGGCCGGAAGAGCGCGCCAACGGTCTCACCGTGATCCGCGTGCGCGAGGACTTGGACGCGGAAGATATCCGCCGTACCGCCCGCGATATGTTCGACGTCGCTTGCGGCGGTGGCTTGGCGTTGTTGGCAAATAAAGTGTTCCGCATCGGCCATATGGGCGACATAAACGACCCGATGATGCTGGGCGCCCTGGGCGGTGTTGAGAGCGCGATGGGATATCTCGGCCTGCCATTCGAAAGCGGCCTTGGGATTGCCGCGAAACATTTCGCGGAGACAGCCCCCCGCCTCAACAGCCCGACGGACGGGCGGACGTATAGTTAGAATCATGTCTGAAACTCTCCACAACACTGTGAAGGATAAACTCGCCACCGGCGGT
>JAPKDN010000978.1 GCA_028822575.1 Alphaproteobacteria bacterium
ATATCACGGTCGGCGTTCGCGCCTCGCGCCTGGTAAGAGGGTTCGCGATAATGCAAAATGCAGAACCATCGACCGGGGTCAACCCCAAGCTGGCGCAACTGTTGGTCCGCTGCGTTCTGCTGCTCCGGCGCGATCCGAAACCGGGCCAGGTTTGGGAACGACGGCAACATCGTGCGCTGCATCATTCGCGGCGTCAGCACCAGGTCGGGCGCATCGCAGCCCATATCGTACCAAGGCTGTGACGTGACTCGGACGGGCCGTTGACCGGCATTGTCGAACGCGTCCAGGGGCAGGGCATTTTCATCTCGGACCGTCCAACTTTGCGTGACGTTCGGCATCATCGAGACGACGTGGCGCTTGTACGGCCGGTCATCGCGCCAATAGATGAACAGATTGGCGTATTGAAACTGCTGTTTCACCGTCGAGGCGAACAGGCATTGTTCGATGAAGTCGCCGACCGTTCGCGCCAGCAATAGGGCGAAAATCGTGAACGGCGTTTCCTTGAAGCGCCCGGCGTTATTGTCATAGGGCCAGAGCAGGCGGCGGTTCGGATAATCGCTTGATGTCATGTGCCGCCTTTATGGTGATCGGTCCAGTTTGGCTCGAGACGCTGGTCTTAACGCGTTGGCTGACGCGACACGATGGCCGCATGCCGCCGCGTGAGGGTAAATGTTTATCGTGCCGTCGATATATCGGCTCCAACCAATGCTGAGGTGCATCCCGCCAAATATCTTCCCATGTTACCGGGGAATACGAAAAAGGACGGTTTTATCGTGAAAAGACAACAACTCGTTCAACCCGGCTTTGAAGGCATCATATCGTGACGCCATGGCGCGAACGGACTCGATGTCTCCCAATGCCCGAGGGTCGCCGCGCCAGGTTGGGCGGGTGGACGGCGCGCCAATGATGGCTTTAATTTCGTCAGTGTCGGCTCGCGATCCAACGAACCGAACGATGTCCTCGAAACGATCCGCCTGTTCCCCGTCAACATCCATGGCACAGTTTTCGGGTTGAGGGGTACCTCGGAAAATAGACCATTTGTTGGAGAATGATGGCTTCAATGCGGCTTTCGGCGGCTCCCACCTTTGCCCGACCGGGCTTTTCGGGGATTTCCCCCGCTCCAACGGAGCTATTTCCGCTTCAAGGTCGTCTCCAGGCGATCTCCTACCCCAGTTTGGTCACGCCGTCGTCGCCGCGAGGTGCTCCAGTTGCACCAGCCGGCGCATGTTGTAGGCCAGATTCTTCAACCCGATCCGCGTCGTCGTCCGCACCAGTCCGATCGAGCGCACCAGCGTTCCGCCCATATCTTTGCTCTGGGCGCCGAAGATATGCTCGACGCGGACCCGGACCGACGAGCGCGTCTTGTTGCCTCGCTTCTCACGCTCGCTCAGCGGCTTGCCGCGCCGGCCCTTGCGATGGATCCGGCTCTTCAAGCCCTTCTCCTCCAGCGCCGCTGAACGATAGACGCTGTCCGCCCACACCTCCGAGGCCGTGTTGTCACGATCCAGGATCTCGTCGAGAACCTGGCTGTCGTGTACCGCCGCGTCGGTCACATGATAGCGCCGCACCAACTTGTGGCGACGGTCCACGTTGATATGGTTCTTGTAGCCGTAATGGCTCTGGCCGCGCTTCTTGGTCCACCGTGCGTCGGTATCCTTCTGGC
>JAPKDN010000979.1 GCA_028822575.1 Alphaproteobacteria bacterium
GGTGGAGCAGGTCGCGACCGCTTTCACCTTCTCCGGAATTTCGCTGGCGGCGTAAAGCGCGATGGTTCCCCCCATGGACTCGCCGATCAGGATGAGGCTTTCGACCGCCTCCTTCTCGACGACCGTTTGAATAACGCGCATGTAGAAGTCATAGCCAAGTTGAACATCCGTGTTCCAAGGATCGGATTCACCGTGGCCCGGTAGATCAAGCCGCAGAAGTGAATAACGGTCGGACAAATGTGGCAGCCAATCACCCCAGATATCGCGGTCGGCCCCGACACCATGGATAAACAGGACAGCCGTCGCGCTCTGACGCCAAGGTGGCGCGGTGTCGATCCGATCATAAACGACGGTCTGGCCATCAACCTTCACTTCGGGCATACCCTGTCCTCCCACGACATCAAACGCCAGCCCATGACGGTAGACCCTTGGGCGCCGCTCTAGCAAGACAGGCCCGCAACGCAGGCATGATGACCGACCCGCCAAATGATACGCCCTCAGAATCCGTGATCCGAACTTCGGCGCCGCCAGTCCTGGAGACGCGTTGGGACATCGTCGCGCTGGCGATCATCGCTGGCGTGGTTTGCGCGGTTCAGGTGGGCAAGGTCCCACCGGCTTTACCGGTGCTGCGGGCGGAGTTGGGGATCGGCTTCATCACCGCCGGCTGGGTCGCGTCGCTTGTCAATATCTGTGGTGGCGTGCTGGGCGTGGCGTCGGGACTTATCATCGATCGGGTCGGACCGCGCAGGGTCACCGTGATTTCGTTGCTGATCATGGCTGGAGGCGGGGCGATAGGCGCCGAAGCAAACTCCGCGGTCATTCTGCTGGCCTCACGGTTTCTTGAGGGTTTGGGTCTTGTCGGCACGGTGGTCGCGGCGCCGGCGATAATCCGGATCGCCTGCCAACCGGCCGACAGGAACCTTGCGCTTGGTCTGTGGGGCACCTACTTGCCGGCAGGTATGGCCATCGCGCTGCTCGCCGCACCGGGACTGATGGAGGAATTTGGTTGGCGTGGTTTTTGGTGGGGCAACGTGGCGTTGGTAATCGGCTTCGCCGGCCTCGCCGCGGTTGGTTTGGCTCCGCGCTATTGGTCCACTCCACCAACCATGGTAGCGGTCACCCGTCCGCCTATTCTGGAGACTTTGTCGCGATCCGGCCCTTGGCTTTTCTCGGTTTGTTTCGCCACTTACGCGTTGATGTTCTACGCGGTTGCCGTCTGGCTGCCGAGTTATCTGATCGAGGCTAAGAGCTGGACACTGGCCGAGGCGGCCATGGGCGGCGCGGCAGTGGTGATCGCTAACATCGCTGGCAATGTGATTGCGGCGATGCTCATGCATCGTGGCGTAGCGCGTTGGAAGCTGCTGCTTACGGCCTATATTGCCTATATCCTATGTTCCTGGTTCATCTTCGCCGAGCTTGCTCCCGACGCGCTGCGCCTGCCCGCCGCGATGCTGTTCACGCTGATCGGCGGCCTGCTCCCAGCGGCCTGCCTGGCCGGGGGGGCCGCGCATGCCCGACAAGCCACAGAAGTCGCAACGATGAGCGGCATCATCGTTCAGGGATCGAACACCGGCAGCCTGCTTGGAGCGCCAGTCATGGCGCTGGCCGTGACCTTGCTCGGCGGTTGGGATCAGGGGTATTGGGTCATCGTGTTCTTTGG
>JAPKDN010000980.1 GCA_028822575.1 Alphaproteobacteria bacterium
TGGGAAGTTGATGTGCCGACTGGACTGCGCTGGCGAATCAGTAACTTCGCCGGTGATGAAACCGAAGCGGCCTGGTCAGCTGATGGGCGCGATCTTGTCTATATTCATCACCACGAAAATACCTGGTCATTAATTCTAAGGCGGCACGGTCAACCCGAAGAAGTACTGCTTTCGTCCAGCGATAAACTCGCGGCACCCTCCTGGCGACCAGACGGCAGTTTGATAACGTTTTTTCGCGACGGCGAGAACGGTGTATCCATCGATATGCTTATCTTATCGACACCACGCCTCGTTCGAGAGTTCGCTGCGAACGAGGCGTTTAATATCGCGCCTTTAAGCTGGCTGGACCGTCAAAAAGTGATCTATACAGCGAACGGGCAAATTCGAAGGCGTTGGTTTGGCGCATGGCGCTCAAGCAGCGTCCATTTTCGCGCCACCATTCAGCCAAAGATCGAAATACGAGTAGAGCGCGAAAAACCTGTCCTTGTCTGGCGCGACGAGCCGACGGGAAAACTTATTATCCACGCGGCGCGACTATTCGATGGAGTTGAAACTGGCTATCAGTACAACAAAGATATTTTGATAAAAGGTGGAAGAATTGTCGGCATCAAACCTCATGCCGTACATCACGGTTCAATTGTGATCGATATGGGTAACCTGACGATTCTGCCAGGCTTCATAGATTCTGACGCACGACTACCGGCACAACTGGCGGCCAGTCACGGCCCGGACTTGTTAACCATGGGCGTTACAACGATTGTTGCGAGCCACGTGGATGCTGACGAACTAAATGCCCTATGGTCCCGTAAAGAAATTCCGGGACCTAGATTTCTGGTAGCGGAAGAATGGCCAAGGGGAGCGGTTTCCAGGCCCGAGCTCGACGTCACCAGTGCCGTTGTTTCCAGTCGAACGACCGGATTGCCCGCTGGCGAAGCATTGACGACTCAGTTTCGAGCAATGCAAATTGCCGGGCTCACCGCGGAACAGACCCTCCGGGCAATCGGCGTGAACGCGGCCGGATCAATGTTGGCGGATCCGTATCTTGGTCGGGTCGCAACAGGGTCCGCTGCTGATCTGGTGTTCGTCGATGGAGACCCACTGGCGAAAATTGAGGATGCGCTAAATGTGGTTGCTGTGGTCCGAAATGGCCGCTTCTACAGTGTCTCCGGATTGTTTGATAGAGCGGAGAGCGCCGAAACTGTCGACTAATTGGAGAAGTTGTCTCCCAACCCCGTTAACGAGCTAATAATGCCCTTGGTAATCTTTACCGAAGAACTGACTTTTTTCCCAAAAGGAATCCTGCAACGAATATATCTTCCATGAGTTCAGGATTTTTATTACTCTGTCAACGGACTCTGTCACCAAGCGTTATGTGTAAAGATAAGTACGCGCCGCTGCAACATTCTAACTAAGGGGCTTACCGTTTGAGTAAAAGAAATCGCTTACTGGCAGTTTTGTTTGGGATTCATCTAACATTAACCGCCTGTGGCGGAGGGGGTGGGAGCGGCTCGGCGACGGGCACGGTCAACGCCATCGATACCGTTCCAAATACGTTCAGCTTAGCCGATCAAACCGATGTCGCACAGAGCACGTTGGTTCAATCAACCGCGTTTACCGTAACGGGAATTGATGCGCCCACTGCCATCGGTGTAACCGGCGG
>JAPKDN010000981.1 GCA_028822575.1 Alphaproteobacteria bacterium
AAAGCCAGGTCGATGACGTGATCGCCGAATGCCGCGAATGCGCCGCCAAGGGCCAACGCATTCTGATCACCACGCTGACCAAGCGCATGTCCGAGGCCTTGACCGAGTACATGTCCGAGGCTGGGATTAAAGTCCGGTATTTGCACTCCGACGTAGACACCTTGGAGAGAATCGAGATTATCCGCGATCTGCGGCTCGGAGTTTTTGACGCGCTTATCGGCATCAACCTGCTGCGCGAGGGGCTTGATATCCCAGAGTGCGCGTTGGTGGCGATCCTGGACGCCGACAAGGAGGGATTTCTCAGATCCCGCACCTCGCTGGTTCAGACCATTGGCCGTGCCGCCCGCAACATTGACGGCCGGGTCCTCCTCTACGCTGACAAGATGACCGACAGCCTGCAATATGCCATCGATGAGACCAACCGCCGCCGCGAGCGACAAACCGCGTATAACGAGGCCAACGGCATCACGCCTGAAAGCGTGCGCAAGACCATCGGCGATATTCTGGAAAGCGTTTACGAGCGCGGCGACCACGTCACCGTCGACACCGGCGAGGAAGACGGTGCCTTCGTCGGAAAAGATATCAAGCAGATCATCGCCGAGCTGGAAGGCCGCATGCGCGCTGCCGCCGCCGACCTGGAATTCGAGGAAGCTGCAAGGCTACGCGACGAGATCAAACGGCTGGAAGCCGCGGATCTTGGGATGACGCCAGAGGGCCGGCCCTTGCCCAAGGGAGCGGTGGTCCAGATCAAGGCCCCGGTACAGCCGCCAAGTGGACGGCCGCCAGATAAATCAGGGCGGGGTGTGAAGCGGAGAAGGAAGCTGTGATTGTTTTTCAATTACAAAATAACATTTGACACATTAATTATATAAATTTTATCAATATTTAATGGCAGACAACAGAAAGAAGAAAATTATTGAAACTTAACTATAGCCGCAAACACAAAAAGCATGGTGGAAGCAATGACGTTTATCATAACGAAGAACTTCCAATGCCGCTGCGCATCTAAATCACGAAATTTCTAGATGATGGTTTCGGTCGATATTTATCGCCAAAAAATCCTTATATGCAAAATATGCACATCCACTAGCCTCGTAAACGAGGTGCGACACCGTTATCGTGCGGAGTTGCGATGGGCACCCATTACGTACAGCTCGATCTTAACGAGCGGATAGAGCTCTAGAGGCATCATAATGCCGAAACAGCTCTGAGCGAGATTGCCGGGATCATGGGTCGTCACCCCTGGGCAATCGGCGCGAACTCAGGCTCAACAGTTTACCGAAAGCTGGCTAAAAGCCGGCCTCGGCGGACCGGATGGTGTTCTAGCGCCGTCGACGAAGCTCGCGGGCCGAGCGCCTTGAGCCCGCTGAGGGATCATATCGACGGCCACCTTGCGATGGGCTGGTCCCCAGAGCAGATCCCAGCAGACTCAAGCTGGAGCGCAAGCTTGGCCTGCTCAGCTTCTTCTATGAACCGCATTCACCTTGGCGGCGCGGCTCCAACGAAAATGCTAACGGCATCATGAAACGCGACCTACCACGAAAGACCAGGTTCGCCCACTACACTGAGCGCGACATCCAGCTCATCGTCTGAGCCTACAACCCTCCACCACATGAACGCCTCGGATATCTCACGCCCGCAAAGTCGTCCTTACATCA
>JAPKDN010000982.1 GCA_028822575.1 Alphaproteobacteria bacterium
TTTTCCGGGGACGGGGTACTATCTTAGAGGTATCAAGTGCGTTGCGAGCCGTCGCTCGCGACTATCTTCGACTTAAGTCCTGATCGCCTTAAGACGACGAGAGAAACAGGCTGTGGAAATTAAAAAGCGAGCCACGCCGACTAATTCAATATGGGAAGGGTTCAAGTATGCGCGCGATGGTCTTGCATGGACATGGGGGCCCCGAGGCCTTGACGCTGGAAGCGAACTTCCCGGATCCTGAATGTGGCCCCAATGACGCGATTGTTCGGGTCAAGTCGACGTCTCTCAACTATCACGACATCTTCACCCGCAACGGCATGCCGGGCATTAAGATCCAGATGCCGATGATCTGCGGCCTTGATGTCGCCGGAGACATTGCCGAGATCGGGTCCGAGGTGACGGGTTGGAAAGTCGGCGACCGGGTGCTGATAGACCCGCGTAACCGGGTCGAGGGCGGCCTGGTAGGCGAGACGATCCACGGTGGGTTGGCTGAGTTCTGCCGGGCGCCGACCCATCAGTTGGTCCGAGTTCCCGACGGCGTGACCCATGACCAGGCCTCCAGCCTGCCGGTCGCCTATGGCACCGCGCATCGGATGATGATCACCATCGGCAAAGTGAATGAGGGTGAGAAGGTCTTGATCCTCGGCGCTTCCGGCGGTGTCGGGACTGGCGCGCTGTTGCTCGCCAAGATGGCCGGGGCCGAGGTGGTGGTCTGCGCTTCTTCCGAGGACAAGATGAACAAGCTGAAGGAGCTCGGCGCCGATCACGCGATGACCTATATGGATAATGAATTCCATAAGGGCGTTTACGGTATCTTCGGCAAGCCGGGTCGACGTGGCTTCGAGGGTGGCGTCAACATGGTTGTTAACTTCACCGGCGGTGAGACTTGGGTGCCGTCCCTGCGGGCGCTCAAGCGCGGTGGGCGAATGGTGACCTGCGGCGCCACCGCTGGTTATGACCCCAAGACCGATATCCGTTTCATCTGGACCTTTGAGCTGCAACTACTCGGCTCCAATTCCTGGGAGCGTGAGGATCTTGTCCAACTGATGGACTATATTCATGAAGGTAGGATGAACCCTGTTGTCGAGAAGGCCCTGCCCCTGAGCGCGGCGGCCGAGGGCATTCGCCTGCTGGAGGACCGCGAGGTCTTCGGCAAGGTCGTGATCAATCCATAGCGTTTAGGATAAGGAATTCAAAAAATGGCGGAGCCCGTCAGCCAGGATGAAATCCAGCGGATGCTGGACGACTCTCCCTATATCGGCTTCATGAATTTGGAAGTCGTCTCCACCGACCCGGACGAGAGCCAGGTGGTTATCAAAATGCCCATGCGCCCGGAGTTCGAACGTCGTGTCGGGACTGGCCAATATCACGGCGGCGCCATAGCGGCGCTGATTGATATCGCCGGTGACTATGCCGTTGTCCTGAAGGTTGGGGGCGGTGTGCCGACCATCAATTTCCGGGTCGATTATCTGCGTCCAGCGACCAACACCTCGTTGACAGCGACGGCAACCACACGGCGGCTCGGGCGAAGCGTGGCCGTGGTTGACATCGATGTCTGCGACGATAACGGTAAGCTTTGCGCGGTCGGGCGAGGGACGTATAGTCCGAACGTGGGCTAGTTGATTGATAAGAAGGCGCCATGGCCAGCAAGGATCC
>JAPKDN010000096.1 GCA_028822575.1 Alphaproteobacteria bacterium
TACGGTCACCGATGCACTCGCGGACCACGATCGGCCGAAACCCGTCGGCGATGCCATCCTCGACGGTAGCGCGGACACAAGCGCTGGCGGTGGTGCCGGTGATCACGATCGTGTCGACACCACATGAATTGAGATAGCTGTTCAGGTTGGTCCCTCGGAACGCGCTGGCTTGTTTCTTGACGATCAACAATTCGTCATCCCGGCGTTCCAGCCGCTCATCGATTTGGACAGCCTCGGAACCGGCGCGTAGGACCTCAGTCGGGATCTTCTTACCCCAAAGGCCCATGTCCGAGTGCTCGCCTTCGACGATATCGTAGGCGGTGGTGGTGAAGACGATCGGTAGGCCGCGCGACCTGAACGCGCTCAACACCTCTTGGGTTGCCGGCAGGATCGTGTCCATGCCTTGACAGGTGAACGCATTGCCTTCGCGGGTCCAGGCATTGGCAAGGTCGATATTTATCAATGCTGGTTTCTTGCCCCAGCCGATCCGGCGTTGAAAACCACGGTTCTGGTACAAAGCGGTATCAGACACGAAGACCTTGTCGAGAGCGTCCTTGATTTCCTGATCCATGGTCTAGTCCTCTACTCCACCGCGATGGTCGGCAGTACGTGATCCTTGAAACGTTCGCGCAAGGTGAGCTTGGAAAGCTTGCCGGTGGCGGTGTGCGGCAGATCGTCGACGAAGACCACATCATCCGGCAGCCACCATTTAGCAACCTTATCCCCGAGAAACACGTTAATTTCATCCGCCGTAACGCTTTGCCCCACTTCCAAGCGTGCGACGAGCATTGGTCGTTCCGCCCATTTGGGATGCGGCATGGCGATAACCGCGCATTCGGCGATCGCGGGGTGGCCAAGCGCTGCGTTTTCGATATCGATCGAACTGATCCACTCGCCGCCTGACTTGATGACGTCCTTCGTACGGTCCACAAGTTGAATGAAACCTTGAGGGTCGATCTTTGCAACGTCCCCGGTCCTCAGCCACCCGTCCTCGGTGATCGCCTCGGCGCTGGCTTCCTCGTTTGCGTGATAGCCATTGATCACCCCGTTGCCCCGCACCTGCAGCTCACCAAAGGCGTCGCCGTCATGGGGGAGCAGGTCGCCGTCAACGCTCAAAATCCGGACGTCGACCGTGAACATGCGTCGGCCTTGGAGAATTTTGAGATCGACCTGCTTTTCCTTGGGCAACGCTTTTTGGGTCGGCCCGAACAGCGTTGCAGAGCCAACCGGGCTCATCTCGGTCATGCCCCAGCCGTGGATGACCGTGACCCCATACTCGTCCTGAAACTCCTCGATCATCGAGCGGGCGACCGCCGATCCTCCGGAAAGGACATAGTCAAAACCATCGGGTTTGCGGCCGCGTTTGCGCATCTCCGCCAATACGCCAAGCCAAACAGTCGGCACACCCCAGGCAGAGGAAACTTTTTCCCGGTCCATTAGGTCAAAGACGCTTGGTCCATCAAGCTTGCCGCCAGGAAACACCATGTTGGCGCCGACCAGCGGAGCCACATAGGGTGTTCCCCAGGCATTGGCGTGGAATAGCGGAACCACCGGCAGCAACGATGCCCCCTCGGTTACCCCGGCGCTTCCGGCCAGGGTTAGCATGCCCATAGAGTGCAAATAGGTGGACCGATGCGAATACAGCACGCCCTTGGGGTTGCCCGTGGTCCCTGAGGTATAGCAAAGGCTGGACGCCGCGCGCTCGTCAAAGACCGGCCAGACGATGTCGGTCGGCTGGCCAGAGATTAAATCCTCGTAGCAAATCGGGTTGGGCAGATCAGATTCTGGCATCGCGTCACGGTCACACATAAGCACATAGACCATATCGGCGGGCAACTGATCCAGAAGCGGCGTGATCACCGGAATGAATGTCGTGTCCAGGAACAGGATCTTATCTTCGGCGTGATTGGTCACATAGACTATCTGCTCGGCGAATAGGCGGGGGTTGATGGTGTGGCAAACCGCGCCAATCCCAGAAATTGCGAAATACAGCTCGAAATGTCGATAGCCGTTCCAGGCCATAGTCGCGACCCGGTCGCCCTCCTTGATCCCAAGCTCGCGCAACGCATGCGCCATCTGAACCGAGCGGGCCCTCGCCTCGCCATAGGTGTGACGGTGGACATCGCCCTCGACCCGGTTAGATATTACCATGTTGTCGGTTCTGACATCCGCCGCGTAGTCGATGATGCTAGAAATCATCATCGGCATGTCCATCATGCGACCTTTAAGCATTTGAGCCTCCCGAGCGCCATTTTATCGTGGGTTGATCCCCGCTTATCTGGCCATACAGTGCGATAACCCGGACGCCATCGCAAGATGGCCACGTCGAAACATCATCCAATAGTCGAAGGGTGGTAAACGCCCCCCCTGGAGGCCCCATACCTGCATTTTCCACGCTAGCCCCCGCTAGTGGCAACCACGAATTGGTGACGGCGGAACATGGTTTTGAATCGTCGTCAGAGCACGTGATTTTTAAGCGGGAGCCCCCCTCTGCAAGGACGACTCAACCCCCAACACCGAACCATATTTCAGTTAAAAAATGAGCTCCAAGCCTGGGACTTTTGATCGCGACATCTAGTGGATCAGGATGATTAGTCTATGAAAATCACTCACTAAATATCGTACGTCTCCGCTTCAGGCATGGGTCCCGTTTTTCATCGGAGATGCGCATAAACCTTTTCTCCGCGATCGCACATTCGCGACGGGGCTGATGACCGGCCGAATACCTTACCTTTAACCAAACACCCGCTTCAGGATCTCGCCGCCCCCAGCGTCGGTGATGTTCGTGCCCATCGGTGTCACCGAAACCGCGTCCCGGCGAAGTGCCGCGATGTCTTCTTCTGGCTGGGGGTTGTCGTTTTCCTTGTGCATATAGATCCAGTAATAGTCCTGGTTCCGCAAATCCTGGCGCTTTTCCACCGTTGGTATGATTACAGCCGAGTGCCCCTGCTGGGTAACCTCGATGCCAGTTACCTCATCGGGCTCGGTCGCGGGCACGTTGATGTTCGGAACGAAATGCCAGGGCCAGCCCTCCGCCGCCACCAACGCCGCGACCACTTTGGGCAGCCATTCCCGCGACGTGTGCCAGGGAATGGATGAGCGGTCGCCCTTCCATGCCTGACTCATCGACATCGCCGGGATGCCCAGGCCATGCGCCGTCATCGCCGCGCCGACCGTACCGCTGAAGCCAATGTCTCCGCCAATATTGACCCCAGCATTGACGCCCGAGAGCACGAGATCCGGCGGGTTGTCCTTCAGGACCGAGGCTATACCGACGAACATGCAATCCGCGGGCGAACCAGTAAGCGCAAAACGCCGCTCCCCATGCGGGTTGAGCCGGAGCGCCTGATGTAGACTGAGCACCCGGGAGCCGCCGCTGAAATCTCCCGCTGGCGCAACGGTCCAAACCTCATCGGCGATGCTGGCCGCGACTTCCTCGGCCACTTTCAGGCCGGGTGCATCGATGCCGTCATCATTGGTGACCAATACCCGCTTCAGCCGGGGCCACGTATCGCTATTCATATTCCTGATCCTTCTGCGGCTCCGCAGCGCGCGGGTTTGGCGTTTCTCGACAGGGTCGGAGCCTAACCCTATAAGGATGCGAGGACATTACGGAATGCGACCACGGATCGGATGGTCGCCAGAACAACACGGTAAGCCAGGGGGGTAGACGATGTCGGGAGCGGGTACCGGGCGGCTTTCGGGCAAGGTCGCCATGATTACCGGCGCCGCGTCAGGCATTGGTCTCGCGACCACCCGGATGTTCGTCTCTCAGGGCGCCTCGGTGGTGATGAGCGATATCAACGCCGCCGCCGGAAAGGCCGCGGTCGAATCGGTTCGGGCAGATGGTGGGACCGTCGATTTCGTCTCTCATGACGTCACATCCGAGGAAAGCTGGATAGCCGCGATCGAGATGGCGCGGCAAACCCATGGGCGGCTCGACATCCTGGTCAATAATGCCGGTATCGGCACCGGGGGCTCGATCGAGGACGCGACCTTGGAGGAATGGCGCCAGATTCACGCGGTGAACGCCGACGGCCCGTTCCTTGGCTGTAAGCACGGTATCGCGTTGATGAAGAAAAGCGGCGATGGCGGGTCGATTGTCAATATCTCCAGCGTCGCAGGCATTATCGGCGCACCGCAACTCGCCGCTTATTGCGCGTCCAAGGGCTCGGTTCGGTTGCTGACCAAGTCGGTGGCGTTGCATTGCGCGCGCAAGGGTTATGGCATCCGCTGCAATTCGGTGCATCCCTCCTATACCGACACGCCGATGGTCGACGGCATGGTGGATCAGCACCACGCGCCGGACCGCTATCGCTCGGCGCTAGAAGGCGCCTCGCCACTGGGACGCCTTGGTCAGGCGGATGATATTGCCGGCGCCATCCTCTATCTCGCGAGCGACGACGCCAAGTTCACCACCGGCGCTGAAATCGTCGTCGACGGCGGCTTAACCGCCACCTGATTGCTTTTCACGAAAACGGAGCCTAAAAAATGTTCGACCTAACCGGCAAGGTGGCCGTGATCACCGGATCCACCAAGGGCATCGGTAAGTCCATCGCCGAGAACATGGCGACGCTGGGCGCCAAAGTGGTGATTTCCAGCCGCAAGGCCGATGCCTGCGAGGCCGTGGCCCAATCGATCCGTGACAAAGGGCAGGAAGCAACCGCGGTCCCTTGTCATATCGGCAGCAAGGAGGCGCTGGAGGCGCTGGTCTCCGAGACGCACAAGGCCTATGGCCAGATCGATATTCTAGTCTGCAACGCCGCGACTAATCCGGTCTATGGGCCAATGCATTCCGCCGGCGACGGTGCCTATGAAAAGATCATGGATACCAATGTCAAAAGCGTCTTCTGGCTCTGCAACATGGTTTGCCCGGAAATGGCCCAGCGCAAGGATGGCGTGGTGATCATCATCTCCAGCATCGGCGGCTTCAAGGGTAGTCGAAACCTCGGGCTCTATTCCCTATCCAAGGCGGCGGAACAGCAACTGGTCCGCAATCTCGCCGTCGAATGGGGCGAGCATAACGTCCGGGTCAACGCCATCGCGCCGGGCCTGATCCGCACCGATTTCGCCCGTGAACTTTGGGAAGACCCTCAGAAGACGGCGGCGGTGGAAAAACTCACCCCACTCGCAAGGCTTGGTGATCCCGATGATATCGGCATGATGGCGGCCGCCATGGCGACCCGCGCCGGCCTCTTTCTCACTGGCCAGACCATCACCATCGATGGCGGCAAAACCATCACCGATCCTTCGTGATCCACGGAATAAAACTTCGCATGGTGGCGTCGACTTTCCACTCTGGTCGTTTTCCATATCAATGCGCCAGCAATACCAACGGCCCGGCAATACTGCAGCCCCACCGAAAGTTGGGGCTGCAGCTTGAATAAGATTTGGAGGCGGTTGAAGCGCCAACTTTCGCCGGAGCGGCGGGCGCATTCGACCAATCTTGAACGCTAAGGAACCCGTCATGGCTACACTTGGTCCAGTCACAGATACCCACAAATTCGACGAGCCCAGTCTGGCGCGTTATCTCGCCGATAATGGTCTGCCGGCCTGCGCCGGCGGCATCAAGGTGCAACAGTTCCAGGGCGGGCAATCGAACCCAACGTTCGCGCTGAACGCCGGGAGCAAGCGTTATGTCCTGCGCAAGAAGCCACCGGGCAAGTTGCTTCCTTCAGCGCATCTGATCGAGAGGGAATACCGTATCATGGCGGCACTCGCCGATTCCGACGTGCCGGTGCCGGTGATGCACCTCCTCTGCGAGGATGCCTCGATCATCGGCACGCCGTTCTTCGTAATGGATTACATGGACGGAAGAGTGGTCGACGATACCTCCCTGCCTGGCGATTTCTCGCCAGCCGAGCGTGGTGCCATCTATGATTCCATGAATGAGGCGATGGCCGCCCTGCACCGGGTAGATTTCAAGGCCGTCGGTCTCGATAATTATGGCAAACCGGAAAACTATATCGGCCGGCAGATCGACCGATGGACCCGACAGTTCGAAGCGGCAAAGACCGATCCAATGCCGGCGATGGACGAGCTTATGGCCTGGCTTCCGACGCATCGTCCACAAGGCGATGAGGTATCAATCGCCCATGGTGATTTCCGCATGGGTAACCTGATGCTGCATCCAACCGAGCCACGTGTCATCGCGGTGCTGGATTGGGAGCTCTCAACGCTGGGACACCCCTTAGCGGATCTCGGCTATAACGTCATGCCCTATAGTTTGCCGCATGACGGCACGTCGCTGAACGGGTTGGATGGATTGGATATCAAAGCCGCCGGCATCCCTGCCCAGGACGACTATGTCGCCGCCTATGCCAAACGCACCGGGCGGGATGATATCGCCGAGATCAACTTCTATCTGGCGTTTTCCTGCTTCCGGCTAGCCTCCATCTGTCAGGGCGTCTACGCGCGCGGTGTTCAAGGCAACGCCAGCTCGGAAAATGCTGTGCTCGTGGGTGCCAAGGCACCGCGGTTGGCGAATATCGGTTGGGAGATCGCTCAAGCGATGTGAGGGCGGGCCCTGGCGTATTGATCCTTTGAATCCGCGCTCTGGGACCTTTAGTTCCGCGCTCTGGCCTTTGGCGTTTCCGTAAAGTTCATATTCATGCTGAAGGACCGGCGTTCCCCCTTTGAATAGAAGGGATAAACCCCATGGAAGACATGACTCGGGAAAATATAGAAATCTCCGACCCTGGGCTTCACCAGAAAATTAGTGGAACTGTAGGCCGCCGCCGTTCCCGATACGAAGTGGATATGGCCGTGGCTCGGGTGATGGTCCTTGTAATCCTCCTCCCATTCTGCCTCGATTCCGTCAGGTAGCGAGAGATAGCCGACGCAGGATAGCTGACAGTTCGGATGGATGTGCATGGGATTGTACTCGCCCTCGAACTGTCGCACGAACCACCCAGAGATCAGTTCCAGCGTATAGTCATTGAGGTCTCTGTCGGCTTGTTTCTCGCCGAACGTGTTCCTGTTCTGCGTGAATGAGTAATATTTGTATACGAAATTCGAGATCGCCATCAGCGCGACCTTCTCCGCGCGGTCGTCGAATTTCAACTCCTCGCGGACCTTCCCGACAAGATTGTTGGAATAGTCGATGAGCTTGTCAGTCAAGCACGCATTCAGCGCTGCGACAGCCGGTTCGGGCAGTTTCAAATACCCCATCGTCGGCCCAAAGGGCGTGAGGAACTCTATGTCCTGGGTCGGCGTGTAGATCTTGCTCATGAGCCCATCCGGTTCGATGCTCCCATGGCATCGCAGAACAACACAAAGGTGCCACGAAAAAGCGCCCCGGAGATACCCGGAGCGCCTCTTTTTAGCGAACGTGCCGCTAAATTAGTCGTTCCGACGGAACTCCTGCTTGGCGATCGACTCCAGATGCACCTCATCCGGACCGTCGGCAAGACGCAGGACCCGCGTATGGCCATAGGCGCGGGCTAGCTTAAACTCCTGGGAGACACCGCCACCGCCATGGACCTGGATCGCCTCGTCGATTATCTCGGTCGCCATGCGCGTGGCCATCACCTTGATCATCGCTATTTCCTTACGCGCCGCCTTGTTGCCAACCGCGTCCATCTTATGAGCCGCGTATAGCACCATCAGGCGTGTGGAGTCGATCTTGATCCGAGCCTCGGCCACCTTGTGCCGGAGCGCGCCCATGTCCGAGAGTTTGGTGCCGAAGGCGACGCGGGAATTCGCCCGGGTCTTCATCGCCTCCAGCGCCCGCTCGGCCTGACCGATGCAGCGCATGCAGTGATGGATACGCCCCGGGCCAAGCCGCCCCTGGGCGATCTCGAAGCCTCGGCCCTCGCCGAGCAAAATGTTGTCCGCGGGAACCCGTACATTGTCGAAAGTCACATCGCCATGGCCGTGCGGCGCGTGGTCATAGCCGAACACCGTAAGCGCGCGGTTGATCGTGATACCCGGTGTCTCGACCGGCACCAGGATCATCGACTGCTGCTTATGCTTGGCGGCTGAGGTATCTGTCTTACCCATGAAGATCAGGATCTTGCAACGCTTGTCCATAATGCCCGAGGTCCACCATTTGCGCCCGTTGATGACGTATTCATCACCCTCGCGCGTGATCGAAGACTCGATGTTCGTGGCATCGGAGGAAGCAACCGCGGGCTCGGTCATTGCGAAGGCGGACCGAATTTCGCCGGCCAGCAACGGTTTCAGCCATTTTTCCTTATTTGTGTGACTGGCATAGCGCTCCAGAACTTCCATGTTGCCGGTATCCGGGGCCGAACAGTTGAACACCTCGGAGCCGAAGGACACCTTGCCCATGACTTCGGATATTGGTGCGTATTCAAGGTTAGTCAACCCGGCACCCTTGTTGGATTCCGGCAGGAACAGGTTCCAAAGACCCTCCTCCTTCGCCTTGGCTTTCAGCTCCGTCAGCACCGCCGGTTCGGCCCAACGGTCCTCGGCCTCGTCGACCTGACGGTAGTAGAGTTCCTCGTTCGGATAGACGTGCTCGTCCATGAACTCCTGGACTCGGGCGCGAAGTTTGGTCGAGCGCTCGGTCATCTCGGGAATCATGGCAATCTCCTTAAATTTGGTTTCGTTTGTTTGAGTATCAGGATCAGCCTAAACGCGCGAAACGGCTCATGTGATGGTCGATGTTACCGAACAGCATATCGATCATGGTCAGGCGTTTGAAATAGTGTCCAACTGCCATGTCGTCGGTCATGCCCATGCCGCCATGTTTG
>JAPKDN010000097.1 GCA_028822575.1 Alphaproteobacteria bacterium
GACGCCTTTATCGTTGTTTTCCGTGGTGGCGGCGGGAAGAAAGCGATAGGCAAGGCGCGTCAGATTATCCAGTTCTCCTGCACCGTGGACCAGAGGATGGCTCGCCAGGATTTGTTCTATAAGCGTGGTCCCGGACCGCGGCATGCCGACGATGAAGATTGGTTGAGGTGCATCACGACGCTTGGGCTTTAGCGGCGTCAGGGGCGCCGTCGGCACGGAGAATGCTTGTTTTATCCGGGCGAAAAGAGCCTCGTGCCGATTAAGTTTGTATCCAAGGACAGCCTTACGAATCACATTGCCTTGTTGGAAATGAGCAAAGGCTTGGTCGGTGTCACCGAAATCGTCATGAGCCTTTCCCAGGGCGAAATTCAGGCGAGCACGGTCCTCGGCGCTGGTAGTCGGTGCCTCGGAAAGATGTCGCATATGCGGCAGCCGCCGGTCCTTGGGGCCATGGACCGTAAGATTTCCTAGATGTCTGTGCGCCTCGGCGAAATCGGGTAGGATCGCCAGAGCTCTTCGTTGGGACGCCATCGCGGCCTGGATGTCGGCGCGTTCGTGGTTGGCGATACCCAGATGGTTCCAGGCGATGGCGTGCTCCGGCTGTTGTATCAGGACCAGACGATAGGCGCGATTGGCCGCGGCATAGTCTCCTAGATCACGATTGCTGTTCGCGAGGTTGAGAGCGGCTTCGCCATGACGCGGATCGGCGCGCGTGGCTGCGATGAGGGATTGCCGAGCCTCCCGCCAACGGCCAAGGTCTCGCAGTGTCCCACCCTTGTTGTTATGAGCCGGCGCGAAACCAGGGGCCACGACCGTTGCGCGTTGATAGCTTGGCAGAGCCTGATTGAGCGCGCCGCGACGCTTATGCGCATTGCCAAAGTTGTGGAGTGCTTGGTGGAAGTCGGGCTTGAGCACGAGAGCCCTGCGGTGGTCATCGCGGGCGCAGGTGTGTTGGCCCATCGCCACCAGGATACCGTCGCGAATGTTGAAGAGGCCGGGAACTAGAGGGTATTCGCGCAGGAGCGTCTCCACCAAACTGAGCGCCGGCCGTAACGCGCCTCTTTGGTGCAGCGCGAGAATCCGCGCGACGGTCGTATTTAATGGATTCGGCATGGATCTACGGCCAATTGGGGTGTCAACGTATAGGGAGCCTAAATCCTAAGGGAAAATCAATGGTCGACGTCGAGCCGTTCGTTTCTGGCCCGCACGGGTCTTGGGCGCGATAGTACCGAAAAGGCATCGATGCCGATTGTTCGGAATTTGATGTGGCCCGATTGGCTCCGGCTACCGCATCCCATCTTAATAGAAAACGGGCCGCCCCAACCGGAGCGACCCGCCTTGTCCTGTCTCGTCTGAAGCGTGATCAGACCGAGTAGTACATCTGGAACTCGATCGGGTGAGGGGCCATCTCGAAGGCGAGAACCTCTTCCATCTTAAGCTCGATGTAGGCGTCGATCTGGTCGTCGTCGAAGACCTCGCCGGCGGTCAGGAACGCGCGGTCCTTGTCCAGGTATTCCAACGCTTCGCGGAGAGACCCGCAGACCGTTGGGATGTCCTTGAGCTCTTCCGGCGGCAGATCATAGAGATCCTTGTCCATCGGGTCGCCCGGGTGGATACGGTTCTGAATACCGTCAAGGCCGGCCATCAGCATCGCCGAGAACGCCAGATACGGATTGGCACCGGCGTCCGGGAAACGCACTTCGACGCGCTTGCCCTTGGGGCTGTTGACGTGCGGGATGCGGCAGGAGGCCGACCGGTTGCGGGACGAGTAGGCTAACAGGACCGGTGCCTCGAAACCCGGCACTAAGCGCTTGTAGCTATTGGTCAACGGGTTGGTGAAGGCGTTTAGCGCGCGGGCGTGTTTCATGATGCCGCCGATATAGAACAGGCACATGTCCGACAGATCGGCATAGCCAGAACCGGCGAACATCGGCTGCCCGTCTTTCCAGATTGACTGATGGCAATGCATGCCCGAACCGTTATCGCCGGCGATCGGCTTCGGCATGAAGGTCGAGGTCTTGCCATAGGAAGCGGCGACCTGGTGCACAACATATTTGTAGATCTGAAGATCGTCGGCGGTCTTGATTAGGGTGCCGAATTTCATCCCAAGCTCATGCTGTGATGGCGCGACCTCGTGGTGGTGCTTTTCGACCTCCACGCCCATCTCTTCCATAACTGAGAGCATCTCGCTGCGAAGGTCCTGCTCGGAATCGATCGGTGGCACCGGGAAATAACCACCCTTCTTGGGGGGGCGATGGCCCATGTTGCCTTCTTCGTAGTCGCGCGCGCCGTTGTACGGGCCCTCGGTGCTGTCGACTTCGGCATAGCTACGGTTGCCGGTAACATCGATCTTCACATCATCGAAAACGAAAAACTCGGCTTCAGGACCGAAGAACACGGTGTCGCCAATGCCGAGGCTTTCCATATAGTTAACGGCGGCCTTGGCGGTGGATCGCGGATCGCGGTTATACGGCTGGCCGGTGGACGGCTCCAGCACGTCGCAGAACAGGATCAGCGTCGACTGCGCGAAAAACGGATCAATGGTGGCCCGTGAGAGATCTGGCATCAGACACATGTCGGACTCGTTTATCGCTTTCCAACCGGCGATCGAGGAGCCGTCGAACATGAAACCTTCGATCAATGAATCCTCATCGACGGTACTGATCGCCTGGGTAAGGTGTTGCATCTTGCCGCGCGGGTCGGTGAACCGGAGATCGACGAAGCGGATATCGTTCTCCGTGATCATCTCCATGATTGTACTGGCGTCGGACATGGTCTTCCTTCCTGACAGAGTAAATTGGTTATCGGTTATTCTGGTGTTCGCTTCGGCGCGGCCCGAGGGGCGGCCGATGGGTTACAGCGCTTCGGCTCCGGTCTCTCTGGTGCGGATGCGAATGACTTCCTCGATGGTCGATACAAAGATTTTGCCATCTCCGATCCGGCCAGTATGGGCGGCCTGCTGGATCGCCTCGACAGCTCGCTCCACCTGGCTGTCTTCCATGACGACCTCGATCTTCACCTTCGGTAGAAAGTCGACCACGTATTCTGCGCCACGATAAAGTTCCGTATGGCCCTTTTGCCGACCAAAGCCCTTGGCTTCGGTAACGGTGATTCCCTGAATTCCGACTTCGTGAAGACTTTCCTTCACCTCATCAAGCTTGAACGGCTTGATGATTGCTTCAACTTTCTTCATGGCCTCGCCGATCGTGAGAAGTTGCGTGTCAAAGTGCGCACATCTGTATCGCATATACCGTGCCATTCCTCTGAATTATTATCTCGTATTAGAAACAAAAGGTTAGAGGAAAATTGGGCGAACGACCCCACGTAGTGTTGATCAAAAAATAGGCAGTTGCTAATTATTTGGTCAGAAAAATTGTATGTTATTTATGCAAGGCAGGCACGGATGCGCGAAAGCGCCATGCGGATGTTTTCGGTTGAGTTCGCATATGAGAACCGCAGATAGCCTTCCCCATTGGCTCCAAAGCTGGTTCCGGATATAACCGCCACCCCGGTTTCCTCCAACAGCTTCTTCTGCAGGACATCCGAGGTCATGCCTGTGCCGGTGATGTTTGGGAACGCATAAAACGCACCACCGGGCTCAATGCAACTGAAGCCGTTTATCTCGTTGAGTTCGCCAATGATGACCCGGCGGCGTTCGTCGAATGCCTTCACCATTGCCATAGGCTCGTCCTGGGGGCCTTCAAGCGCCGCTATCCCGGCGAATTGGGCCGAGGCGTTGACGCATGAATGAACGTTCACACAGAGCTTCTCGGCATGGCCGACCACGCTCTTTGGCCAAACACTATAGCCGAGCCGCCAACCGGTCATCGCGTAGGTCTTGGACCAACCATCCAGCAGGATCAGGCGGTCTTGGATTTCCGGATAATTCAACAGGCTGACATGCTCGCGGCCGTCATAGAGCATTTGGCCATAGATCTCGTCGCTCATCACCGTGACATCGGGCCAATTGGCGAGACCCGCGACTAAAGCGTCGAACTCGGCCTTGGGTACCACGCCGCCGGTCGGGTTTGCGGGACTGTTGAGGATGATCAGGCGGGTACCTTCGGTAATCCTGGAAAGCACGTCGGTCGCCGAGAACGCGAAGCCGTTCTCCTCGAGTAAGGGAATCGGCACCGCCGTCGCGCCAGAGAATTTGATCGCCGATTCATAGATCGGGAAGCCCGGGTTCGGGTACATGATCTGCGTGCCGGCCTCGCCATACAACATCATGGCGAGGAACATGGTGACCTTGCCGCCTGGTACGATCAGCACCTGGCCTGGGTCGACGGTCGCTCCTAGGCGCCGGTGAAGATCCGCCGAAACCGCATTGCGCAGCTGCGGAATGCCATTGGCTGGCGTATAGCCGTGATGACCGTCCTTCAGTGCCTTGACGGCCGCCTCTACGATATGTCCTGGGGTTTTGAAGTCCGGCTGGCCAATTCCTAGATTGATAATGTCCTGGCCTTCGGCGGCGAGTTGATTCGCACGGGCCAAAACCTCGAAAGCGGTCTCGGTGCCCAGATGGTTCATACGATCGGCGAGCGTTGACATCATCATTCCCCCAGGGTGGTTGCGAAACGCGGCAACATATGGCCAAACGCCCGCGACCGGAAGGGGTTGGTTTGGCCGATCCCCTATTGGAGCAAGGTTAACGCATGGAAGATGATCGCCGACAGGACCGCCGCCGCCGGCACCGTGATCACCCAAGCGGCGATGATCGTCAGGAAATGCGATCGCCTGACCAGCTTGCGTCGACGGATCTCGTCCGGCCCCTTGGTGGTTCCGGCGGTCGCGCCGGATTCGGTGACCTTGCCGAGGCGCCGCGTACCACGGCTGGTGTAATACTCCCGGAAGAACCCGACGCCGAACACGGCGCCGACCGCGATATGCGTGGAGCTGACCGGCAGGCCGAGCCAAGAGGCGATGATCACCGTGATAGCCGCCGATAACGCAACGCAATAGGCCCGCATCGGGTTCATTTTGGTAATCTTGTCGCCGACCATGCGCACCAGCTTGGGGCCGTATAGGAACAGTCCGAGGCTGATGCCGAAGGCGCCGATCACCATGATCCATGGCGGTACCGCCGCCTTGGTGGCGATGTTGCCAAACTCGGCGCTGTGGAGGATCGCCGCCAGCGGCCCGATGGCATTGGCGACATCATTGGCGCCATGGGCGAAGGAGAGTAGTGCGGCGGAACAGATCAGCGGAATCTGAAACAGGGTTCTGAGCGATTTGTTGCGATTCTCCATGCCCTCGGATTGGCGTTTGATCAACGGGTGGACGATCGACCAGGCGATGAGGAACGCGGCTATACCGATCATCGCGACCGACAGGCCGTCGGGATTCCAAACCCGCTTCAGGCCCTTGATCGACAGATAACAGGCGAACGCGCCGGCCATGATCGCGATCAGCAGGGGGACCCAGCGTCGAGCGGCCGCGATCTTGTCCTCGCGGTAGATCACGTTCACCTTGATGAAGAAAAGGAACAACGCCGCGATGATGCCACCAAGAAGCGGTGAGATAACCCAGCTGGCGGCGATCTTGCCCATGGTGGCCCAGTTGACCAGCCCAAAACCGGCAGCCGCGATCCCGCCGCCCATGACACCGCCGACCACCGCGTGGGTGGTTGAAACCGGCGCGCCGATGACCGTCGCGAGGTTGACCCAAAGCGCCGCCGCGATCAGGGCGGCCATCATCGCCATTATAAAAACATTGTTATCCGGAACCAATGCCGGATCGATGATGCCTTTCGAAATCGTCGAGACCACGTCGCCGCCGGCGAGCAGGGCGCCGGCGCTCTCGAATACCGCGGCGATCACCAGCGCCGTCATTAAGGTCATGGCCCGCGAGCCGACCGCTGGGCCGACATTGTTCGCGACATCGTTGGCGCCAATATTAAGCGCCATGTAACCGCCGAGGATCGCCGCGAAGATTACCAGCGCGGTATTTGCCTCGACCCCGGCGTAAATACCGGCAAACACACCGGCGGCGCCGAGAAACAGAAGCGCGATGCCATGGGCGACGAAGTCGTTGGCCAGGGATCGTGTTGCGACCTCGACATGCACGATTTTCGCAAGGTCTTTGTCGAGGGTCGGTTTGGACAGAGCCATCAATTCGCTTTCAAGGGGTTGCATTCAGACTTGTCGTTGCTTTTGGGATGCTTGGCTACCGTGTTTCGTGGTTATCCCAACAAGTTTCACCAAAGTCTCGGGCGATCACACCAGGTCGTCCAGAATTGCCGCCAGGCCGACGTGCTTTACGAGAGAAGCCGCGGTTTCGAGATCACACCGCCGTATTTCCCGCTCGGTCTTTTCAGGCCACACAATGTTCTGATGTGTCGCCCGCAACGGATAAACCAGAACCTCGCACGGGAAGCGATATCCGGTGCCGGTGCGTTTCTTGTATTGGTAGGCGCCAATCGCCACGTCGTCGATCGGACCATGGATGCCAGCTTCTTCCTCCGCCTCGCGCGCGGCAGTGGCGGCAAAAGACATTCCGTCGACCGGCCAGCCTCGAGGAATAATCCAGCGCTTGCGCCGCCGCGAGGTGATCAGCAAAACCTCGATCCCCGTTCGCGGCTCGACGAACGGCAGCGCGGCGACTTGGGTCAGAGTTTTTTCGGCTTTGAACAAGGCGGTAAAAACTTTCCAACACACGGTGCGGTATGGAGGTCGGGGTATCATGGGGGAGTAACGGAAATGTTACGGTGAGGTTACGGAATTATGACATCGACGGGGGCACTGTTCCGATCTCGAAACAATGAGTGTCGATTGGTGAACATATCCCGGCATGACGTCCTCTTACGTTAGACTCTAACTTAGACGTAGGAGGGAATTATGAAGTCGGCGAACTCGGTTCTTGGGTCCTACGGGACAACGGTGTTCGAGGTGATGTCACGATTGGCGATCGAAACCGGGTCGATCAATCTCGGCCAGGGCTTTCCGGACGACCAGGGACCCGATCCGGTTTTGGAAAAAGCCGCGCATTTCCTTTATGACCGTCCAAATCAATACCCGCCGATGCTCGGCGTTCCCGAATTGCGTCAAGCGGTGGCGGCCCACGGCAAGCGGTTCTACGATCTGGACATCGACTGGCAGACCGAAACTATGGTCTCCACCGGAGCGACCGAGGGATTGGCGGCGTGTTTCTTCGGGCTGATCGAGCCCGGCGACGAGGTCATTCTGATCGAGCCACTCTACGATTGTTACCTGCCGATCATTCGCCGGGCGGGTGGCATTCCCAAGCTTGTGACGATTCGTCCACCGGATTGGGCGCTTGATCTGGAGGCACTGCGCGCCGCGTTTTCGGAGAAGACCAAACTACTGTTGATCAATACCCCTCAGAATCCGGCGTCCAAGGTCTATACCCGCGCCGAGCTTGAGGCGATTGCCGGGCTTGTGAAGGAATTCGACGCGATCGCGATCTGTGACGAGGTTTATGAACATTTGGCCTTCGATGGCCGGGAACATATTCCACTCATGACCATGCCGGGGATGCGCGAGCGGACGATTCGCATCGGATCCGCCGGCAAGACTTTTTCCCTGACCGGTTGGAAAGTTGGGTATCTAACCGGTCCGGAAGAGCTTATGCGCGCGGTTTCCAAGGCGCATCAGTTTCTGGTGTTCACGACCGCGCCCAACCTTCAACGCGCCGTGGCTTTCGGCCTGGACCAGGATGATGCGTACTTCAACGGTTTGAATGCTTCCATGCGGGCCAAACGTGATCGACTGTCCGATTCCCTTGCGAAAATTCCCGGCTTTGACCCCGCGCCCTGCCAGGGGACTTATTTCCTGTTCGTGGATATCGCCGGGACCGGATTTGACGGCACGGACGTTGATTTCTGTCGTCATATAACCACCGAGGCGGGCGTGACCGCCGTGCCCGTAAGCGCGTTCTATCAGGACGGCGGGCCGGAAACATTCATCCGGTTCTGTTTCGCCAAGCAGGACAAGGTGTTGGATGACGCGGCCGCGCGACTGGCGGCGCATTTTGGCTAAGGGGCCATTTCGGTTGACGGAGCGGAATCGGTCGAGTACCTAGTTTGGCCTTCGGTGGCGGGTGTAGCTCAGGTGGTTAGAGCGCCAGATTGTGATTCTGGAAGTCGGGGGTTCAAGTCCCCTCACTCGCCCCACTTTCCCTCTCTTATTGAGCTAATGCTTTGATGTCGCGCGCCAGCCGGCGACGCCGAGCAGCAACCAACCACTTATGAAGCCCACCCCACCCACGGGCGCGACCGGTATCCGTGTATCCGCTAGCACGCCGAGATAGATCGAGCCTGAAAAACAAACGATCGAGACCAGGAACACGCACGCCGCCGCTACCGCGAGGCCTCCGGCGCGCTCCGCCAGGACCAAGGCCAGACCGGCGGCGATGGCATGGATGAGATGATACCGAACCCCGGTCTCGAACGCGGCGATCTCGCCACCAGGAGGGTCTTTTAAAACATGTGCTCCCAGGGCACCGAGAATGATCGCGGCACATCCAAAAACACCCATAATTAACCATAATATTTTCATAAAAATTGCTATATACAGAGCTTTATAGATTTTTCCTAATCTAAAAAATTAAAAATGATCAGTGGTTTGTCTCATGAGGTTTAAACGCTGTCTCGACCCATCCTTGGGTTTCGTGTCTGACACGGTTCACTTAGGGTCGCATGATCGTCGGTTCGGCGCGAGACCTGGAAATAGGAGAGGGCGATGGATATGCCGGG
>JAPKDN010000098.1 GCA_028822575.1 Alphaproteobacteria bacterium
TTGTGATGAGTGACCTCGATCTTGGGATGAATGAGTGGACTACCAAGCCGTTCAAGTTCGATGAGGCCAAGGGGTTTGATCGGGGCAAGGTATTGAACGCCGAACAGCTTGATGAGATAGGGCGGTTTGGACGCTATCTTGATGTTGATGGCGACGGTATTCCGTACCGAACCTATCCCGGCACGCATCCTTCAAAAGGTGCATTTTTTACCCGCGGTACCAGCCATGATGAATACGCTGGTTATACCGAGGATGGGACCATCAACGCCCGGGTGATGATGCGGTTGACGCATAAATTCAACACCGCCAAGACCCTGGTTCCGGCACCGGAGTTTGGCCAAGAAGGCCAGAACTCAACCATAGGTCTGATCCACTTTGGTACCACGGCTATTTCCGTGCCTGAGGCGATGGACATATTGGGTGAGCGCCAGATCCATCTGGACACCATGCGGCTCCGTGCCTTCCCGTTTTCGCAAAAAGTGGAGGATTTCATCGCCAGCCACGACAAGGTATTCGTCGTCGAGCAAAACCGCGATGGCCAGATGCGCTCGTTATTGGTGAACGAAATTGGGATTGATCCAGCGCGTTTGGTGCCGATTCTCAATTTTGACGGCTTCCCGATCACTGCTCGGACCATGGCCGATATGATCTCCGAGCATTTGGGGCAAGGCGAACAAGAACAGAGCCAAGGCGGTTTCGCCGCTGAATAAATAAACTGTTTTCGATATTCCGGGACTACGGAACCATGACCTATATCGCTAAGCCTAAGTTTCATCATCCCAATCTGCCGGTTAACGACCTTGGTCTGACGCGCCGCGACTATGAAGGTGCGATGTCGACGCTGTGCGCGGGCTGTGGCCATGATTCGGTCAGCGCCGCCATTGTCGAGGCCTGTTTTGAGCTTAATTTGCCGGCTCATCGAGTAGCTAAGATGTCCGGGATCGGGTGCTCGTCGAAGACGCCGACCTATTTTCTGTCGCAAAGTCACGGTTTCAACTCTGTGCATGGCCGGATGCCGTCGGTAGCTACTGGCGCCAATCTTGCCAATAATAGCCTGAAATACATCGGTGTTTCTGGTGATGGCGATACAGCCTCGATTGGCTTTGGCCAGTTCGCCCACGCGGTGCGCCGCCAAGTCGATATGCTTTATGTCGTGGAGAACAACGGTACGTATGGACTGACTAAGGGACAGTTTTCGGCCACCAATGACCGGTCGTCCGTTGGCCGTAAGGGGCAAAAAAACGCGTTCGAGTCGATCGACTTAGTCGCCGTCGCGATCCAGCTTGGCGCGAGTTTTGTCGCCCGTGGGTTTTCCGGGGACAAGGACCAACTGGTACCGTTGATCAAGGCGGCGTTGTCGCACAAAGGCTTTGCGTTTATCGACGTGATCTCACCTTGTGTCACCTTCAACAACCACACCGGATCGACCAAGAGCTTCGAGTTCGTGCGTGATCACGAGCATACGGTGACCGATATGGACTATGTTCCGCTCCGCGAGGAAATTACCGCCGATTACGAGGAAGGCTCGGTCATTGACGTGACCCTGCATGATGAAAGCTCGGTGCGACTTCGTAAACTTGACGCGACCTATGACCCTTCTGACCAAGCTGGCGCGCTGCAATACATGATGGAGCGTCAGGCTAGGGGCGAAGTGGTGACGGGGCTGCTGTATCTGGACACCGGCGATACAGAGTTGAAGGAGAAGATGGACATGACCTCGGTGCCACTGAATTCGCTTGGCACTGCGGATTTACGACCAGGCATGCCTGCTCTGGAAACAATCAATGCGGGCCTTCGCTGACGTGTTTTCCCTTCGCTGGGTTGTCTTCAAGAGTGACCGTCGCCAAACACGTCTAGGGGCGTTATTCTTCGGTTCTTGAATTTAACTCACCCGGAGACTTGCCATGAGCACTGTTGATCCGCACCGCGTCGTACTGACCGGCGAAAACCCGTTCATCAAAATCAGCGAGAAGAACGGCGAACCGCTTTCTACTGACGCGAGCTTCTGGCGGATCATCTTCAGTCCCGCCGGACCCGGACACGTGCTGTATATCAAAAGTGAGCTGACCAATGACGAATGGCGGATCTATTCCGACAACATCTCCATGGCGCGGTGGTTGCAAGGCAGTATCCAGGGCATGTTGAACCCAGTGACGGGGGACATGTCGATCCCGGTGACTGAGGCGGCTTTCTCACGATCTGGGGATATGCGGGATTACTGGACCGAAGAAATTACGTCGATTGATGATGAAATTTCCATGACCTGGTACGATATTGGCGAACCGTTGCTGGTTCATACGGACCCGGCGACCGACCCCAAGCGGCCAGCCGGTGTTTGCACAGTTTTGATCCCGGCCGCGGGCGCTCGGTTGACGGTAAACGGGGTGCAGGCCAAGGGCCAGGCTTGGCCTCGGGAGCGGGAAGGCCGCCCATTCAGCACTTCGTGCCTAGCTTTCTCAGAAAGTTGGACTGAGGCGCGCTAGAACGATGCGGTCGAACTCCGGGAGCTTTCCGTTCACCGACGAGAACGGCACCGTCTGGTTAGCCTTTGTCGACTGGGGGTCAAGGCACTGTGGACGTGTGGTGATTTGTGCCCATGGCCTCACGCGTCAAGGCCGAGATTTTGATGCCCTGGCTCGGGCGATTGTTGACGATTTTCAAGTCATCGAAATGGATGTTGCCGGACGCGGGCGAAGCGGATGGCTTGCCGATAAGACTGCGTACAATTTCGATACCTATTTGCGCCATGCCAAAGCCTTGATGGAGTATCGTGGGGTCGCGGCCGCCGATTGGGTTGGAACTTCGATGGGTGGCATCATGGGCATGCTGCTAGCGGCGGAGGATAATACTCCCATTCGCCGGCTGGTGATCAACGACACGGGCCCCTTCGTCTCTAGCGCGGCGTTAGAAAAACTCGGTACCTATATCGGTGCCAATCCTAGCTTTTCCACCCTTCAGAAGGCTTGTGACTATCTCCGGGAGGTTCACGCAGAATTCGGAGATCTCACGGATATTGATTGGTCGGACATGACCGTTCACAGCGTCAATCGCGAGGTCGATGGTCGTTATAATCTTCATTATGACCCGGCGATCGGCGATGCGTTCAAGGAGCAAGTTCGCGACGTGGACCTTTGGTCGATTTATGACCGCATCAAATGCCCAGTCCTCGTGCTGCGTGGGGCGGAGTCGGAATTTCTGACTGCCGAGACGGCCCGTGAGATGATGGAACGAGGCCCGCGCGCCGAGTTGGTTGAATTCCTAGGCGTCGGCCATGCACCGGCGTTGATGAACGAGGAACAAACTTCGGTTGTCCGCGAATGGTTGCGGCGTGGGATCGAAGGTGACGGCGATTGAGTGGGCGTTGAAGAGCGTGGGGACCCGGGCAGGGGGGGCGATGTCTCCGATACCCCCTCCAGAGTCTGAATTTCTGCCGTTCCAACCACGGTTTCCTTGGCGGGGCTGCGATGCGCAGACTTTGCGAAATTTTCTGAAGGGACCGCGCCCTACCGCACTTGAGCGCGCGGGGGAACGCCTTACTTTCCTCACGCCCGACGGCACCGGCGATCGTCTGATTGGCGCGCTGTCCCCGCCGAATGGTCCCGCGGCTGGCAAGCCGTTGGTGATCTTAATTCATGGACTTTCGGGCTGCGAGGAAAGCCCATATATGCTTGAGAGCGCGCGCTATTTCGCGACGATTGGGCATCCGGTTCTACGGCTTAATCTTAGGGGCTCGGTGCCGACGCAACCGCATTGCATCGCGCATTACCACGCTGGCTGCGACGAGGATTTGGCGGTGGTTCTGGATCAGCTCTTGGATCGCCCGGAGGCGGCGGACGGTATTATACTGATGGGGTTTTCACTCGGCGCCAACATATTGCTCAAGTTTTTGGGCGCGCGCGGCGTCGACTATCCGATACGGGCTGCGATCACGGTTTCGGCGCCAATCGATCTTGCTGCGACAGCGGAGCGACTTCTGCAACCGCGAAACCGGCTCTACCACGCCTGGATCCTGCGCCACATGAAGCGTGACGCACTGGCGGCGCGGGCACTTCTGCCTCGAGAGGCAAGGGCGATCCGTGCTGCACGGACGATCTATGAGTTCGATGACCGGGTGGTGGCGCCGCGCAACGGTTTCGCGAACGCTCAGGATTACTACCGGCGCTGCTCGGCCACGCGGTTTTTGGGTGAGGTGAGGGTACCAACCCTGGTGATTCATTCGCTGGACGACCCGTGGATCCCGGCGCCGGGGTATCTCGATTTGAATTGGGCTTCGAATCCGTTTCTGACGCTGTTACTGACGGAACGTGGTGGCCATGTTGGTTTTCATGATGCCAAGGGGGCTTGGCATAATAGGTCGGCAGGTTTGTTCCTCCGGCAACCAGCCTTTGAAACAGGCGCCGAGCTCCGAGGGTGATCGTCTTCGAATGAGGCGGCGATGCGATAATGATACCATTGTTTGTTATTTGCGGTGGCCATGGGGGAATAAGAACGTGTCGGGCATATCTCGATCTGAAAGGCGACGGCAAAAACGCGATGGCGGTCCTAATCCGATGACTGGGAGGCAAAACCTCCAATTCGACCCGGAGAGCGAGCGTTTGGCGCGGATGGTCGAGGAGGGATCGCGACGATTTCAGTCTGGAGACAGTGAGGGCGCGAACACGATTTGGCGTTCGGTGCTTGACGTTGATATCCAACATCCGGGCGCGTTGCATGGCATGGGCGTTATCGCGCGTGACTTGGGGCGTTTCGAGGTGAGCGTCGAACTGATGCGAAGGGCGCTTTCGAGGGATCCGCGCAATCAATCGATTCACAATAATCTCGGTACTGCTTTGGAAGCTTGGGGGCGATATGATGATGCCATCAGGGCCTATAAAGCGGGACTTCGGTGGTCACCCAAGGACTGGGTGCTGTTCAACAATCTTGGCAGTTGTTTCGCGCGCATGGGCCGTCGAGCCAACGCGATCTCGGCATTCGAGAAAGCTTTGAGATTTGGCGGCGACACGGCGGAACTGCTCACGAATTATGGGGCGACGATTGCAGATACTGGAGATTTCGAAAAGGCTGAGCCGTATTTCAAGCGTGCATTGGACCTAGACCCAATTCCATCGCCTCTGCATTTCACTTACGGAGCGCAGTTGCAAAAACAGGGACGCTGGAAGGAAGGGTGGACTTATTACGAGCGGCGGTTCCTGAAGTCGACATGGAGCGTGCGCCCTCGGTTATTCCCTCAACCTTTCTGGGAAGGTGGTGGCATGTCCGGCAAGTCGCTCCTGTTGTGGGGGGAACAGGGTATTGGCGATGAAATTCGGTTCGCCAGTATGGTTCCCGACGCGGTAGCGTCTGGTGCCGCTGTGAGCTTTGAATGCGCAGCTAAGCTGGCGCCGCTGTTTGCGCGTTCATTCCCGGACGTCACGGTATTGCCGGCGCCTTTCGACGCTGGGGAGAAAGGGGAAGTGCCGTTCGATGCGCAATCCCCGCTTGGTTCTCTTGGCAGGCTTTACCGCAATGAGGCTTCGGCATTTCCGCGTCACAAGGGTTACTTGGTCGCCGATCCCGTGCGGGTGGAAGACTTTACTCGGCGGTTGGCGGCGGAGGGCTCGGCGCCCCGTGTGGGTATTTGCTGGCGCAGTGGGTTGGCCGGAGCATTTCGCAATGATTATTACACCGTCCCCCGGGAACTGGCGCCGATGCTGAAGACCCGGAACGTAAGTTTTGTGAATTTGCAGTATGGCGTGACCGATGAAGAGATCGCCGAATTCCGTGACCGTTTCGGCGTCGAATTGAATCAATGGATCGATTTGGATCTGCGGGATGATTTGGATGGGGCGGCAGCACTAACGTCGTGCCTGGATCTCGTTGTCAGCGCGGCGACTTCGGTTTCTTGCATGGCCGGGGCGCTTGGCGTGCCGACCCTTGAATTCCGGCCGACACCGGTCGCGGACAAATTTCTCGTCGATGGGGCATGCCCCTGGTTCGCGAGTCTTCAATATGTGGATAAAAAGGCTACCGAGCCCTGGTCGGCGGTATTCCACAAAGTCGCCCGGCACCTGGAGACCATGAAGGGATGACGACCCAGGTCGCGTGAAAATGGGTGCGCCTGTTATTTGATAAAAAACCCTTCTCCTAAAAGAAGAAAAAAGGGCCCCGGGGCGATCCCCGAGGCCAGTAGAAGCGTTAACAGTGCGGGATTAAGTGTTACCGCTTCACCCTGATGATCTCTTCCAGCAGCTCATCTCCAGTCGTGATAATTTTGGTCGCGGCTGAATAGGCGCGCTGGGTGATAATCAAATTAGTGAACTGCTCGGCAATATCGACGGTGGAGTTCTCCAGGGCGGAAGATTGCAATATTCCCGAGCCACCCTGTTGCGCGATATTCAAAACGACATCTCCTGATGTAGCTGTGGTTCGGTAAGCGTTGCCTGACAAAGCCTCCAACTGCGTCGGCGCCGGTATCGTCCCAATAGGTATTCGATAGATCGCTCGGTTCTGCCCATTGGCGAACTGGGCCGTCAGAAGCCCGGTTGCATCGATATTGGTTGCGGTCAATGCGGATGGGCCTGAACCATCTTGGTTCAGCAACGACGGCCCAAAGACGGCGGCAAACTGGCTGGTGCCGGTCGCTTGGTCAAAGGTACCAAAGTTGACCTGGATATTGATGGGGTTGACCACCCGACCTGGAACCGCGGTGGTGATCGCGGCTGCGGTGAAACTAATGGTCGCATCGAGGGCGGCAGTATCTGTCGTTCCAGCGACGCCACCTAACGAGTTAAGCGTGCCGTTTGGGTTGAAAGCCATGACCCTAGGGCCAATGGCAGCCGCTAGTGCGGCGCCCGAAGTCACATCCGTCAGCGAATAGGTGTAGTTGAAGGTGTTGGCTGCAGTCCGGGAAAACTGGATCTGCATTAGGTAGTCGTTACCTTCGCTGTCAAAAACTGTGAGGTTGGTAGTATCCGCTTGTCCAACGGTTCTGTTCGAGTTCAGATTAACGTTGACCGTGGCCGTGCCTGTTGGGTTTGCAATCTGTCCAAATTGCGATAAATTAACGCTCTCCAAACTGTTCAGCAGATCTCGGGTGGCCTGGTTTTGGATATTACCGTCCGTATCGGTGAGCCAGCCTTGCAGGAAGTATCCGGATTGGTTCACCAGGCGCCCATTCTCGTTTGGCTGGAAACTGCCGGCACGTGTAAAGAGATATTCGCCGGTGGAGGATGGCGTTTGTTCCTCATTGGTGATGAAGAAGCCCTTACCGTCGATTGAGATGTCACTGCTGGATGTCGTGCCCTGGATTAGGCCCTGTTTTTGTGGGTCTGAGAGTGGCTGGTTGATAACGCCGCCGGCAGTGTAACTGGTTGGGGACTGGCCACGGTTGACCAGGGTCCGGAACCGGCCTTCGGTCTCCTTGAAGCCAATGGTGTTGGTGTTGGCGATGTTGTCTGAAATGATCGCGAAGTTGGTCGACTGCGCCGCGACCGCTGCGACGCCTGCGAACAGGCCACTGTTGATACTCATTTTTAATCTCCATTATTTTTGGTCGAATGTGGCGATCGACCACAGTTTACCGTTTTTTATGTTATTTTTTGCGGGCTCTTGCTGATCTAGGTGTTCTGCCTGGGGCCTATTTTTTGGCTCCTGAATGATCCTGTTGGGCGTGGGCCGTTAGAGAATTTTCATGATTTTGGCCAACGTCACAGTGATATCGTCGCCGATTATCAGCTTTGGACCTTCCGCCGTCGCATGGACGCCGCTGACCAGACCGGTGCTATCGACACTCACGTCTATTGACTCGCCCAACGCGTCGATCGCGCTAACATTCATTGTATAGTCGCCCGGTGCCAAGTCGCCGCCGCTGCTGTCTGTCAGGTTCCAGTTGAAATTATGCCTGCTGCCGGCGGTCGTGCTGCCATCTTCACTATAAACCAAGGAACCGGCCTCGTTCAGGACGTTCAGGGTTACGTTGTCCGGAACGCCGTTGAACTGATAACCCCAGGTGGTGCCTTGGGCCGTGACGTTGGTCGTGTTGCCTTCTACCTGAACTTCATGGCCGATATACGAGACGGCGGCGGAGTTGGCGTTGTCGTTCTGAAGGCTGACCAGGGTTTCCAGATTCTTGTTCTGTGCAATCTGCTGTTCAACATTGGCGAACTCGACTAGCTGTCTGGTCATCTCGTTCGTGTCCATCGGGCTGGTCGGGTCTTGGTTCTGAAGCTGTGTTGTTAAAAGTGTCAGGAACGTGTCCAAATCCGAGTTGAGGGACGTAAGCGCCTTATCGGTTTTGGAGGAATTGGCGTCGGCCGACGCAGTGAGAGAAGTAAGGTTCATGACGATGCTCTCCTATGCCAGGAAATTGACGGATCCATCGGGGGCTAGGCCTATGGCCGTCACTGGGATCGGTTGTTCATTTGTGTCGAGACCAGCTTCAGAATCTTTATCATTCGACGATCCCTGGCTTTTCTCGGAGTCGTGTTTCGCGTGTTTGGTTCGATCCTCCCCTTCACGACCCTGGAGGTCGAAGGAAAGGGAGTTTTGATCGGTCTTTAATCCGGCGTCCTGCAAGGCGCGTTCTAAAACACGAGAGTCGCGTTGCAATATCTCTAGAGTTTCCGGGCGTTCTGCCATGACCAAGACCTTCGCGCGGCCGTCTCCGGTGATGTCCAGCTTCACCTCGACCTTGCCCAAGTCATGTGGGCGCAATTGAATGCGGAGCTTGCTTTCG
>JAPKDN010000983.1 GCA_028822575.1 Alphaproteobacteria bacterium
CAACCAGGAGCCGGATAACCGCCGACCCGATGAACCCGGCGCCACCAGTAACCAAAACTTTATTCGGCAACGCCATGCTCGAATTATCGCCCGTCATGAGTGAAGTAGACAGGTGAATCTGCAAGCGTTGGGTAATCCGTATCCTTGCTGGACAATGTCGGCTCCACGCCATTCAAGCGCCAGTCGATCGCTAGGTCTGGGTCATTCCAGGCGATGCCATTTTCGAAGTCCGGCGCGTAAGGCGCGGTCACCTTGTATTGCACCTCAGTATTTGGTTCGAGGGTGCAAAAGCCGTGCGCAAAACCCGCCGGGACCAGAAGCTGATTCCAAGCCTCGGCGCTGATCACCCGACCAACCCATTGACCGAATGTCGGCGAGCCGTGGCGAATATCCACCGCAACGTCGAAGATCGAGCCCTGGCTGACCCTGAGAAGCTTGTTTTGCGCGAAAGGAGCTCTTTGAAAATGCAGGCCGCGCAGCGTACCGACGATCGCCGAGAACGAATGATTGTCCTGGCAGAAGTCCAGATTCAACCCCTCAGCCTCGAAATTGGCCTGATTGTAGGTTTCAGAGAAGAACCCGCGATGATCGCCAAACTTGGGCGGCGATACGAGTTTGACCTCGGGGATTTCAGTCGGCTCGATTGTCACCCGGCGCCCGTTTCAAACTGTTGCATGCTTCGACGCGCTATTATCATTTTCAGCGCGGCGTCGCAACATCATCAGATAAGGCGTCGTCCGGCCGACGCCTTCCGTTCGCTGCAATCAGCGGGCTCAGCGGTTTAGGTTCAACAATTCATATGATGATGATATGTTCCGTGGCGCTTGATAGCCTGAGAGGATTCGATCCGCTCACCGTCGCAGGGCCTGATGTTTAGGAAGGGTTTTATCCGGCGCGGAATATGTGGCGGCTAGTATGAAACTTGACCCAACTGAAGATTGATGAACGCGCGAATGGTAACCTCACCGGAGCCCAAGGAGGGAAGCGTAATCGCTTATCCGAACAAGTTGGGCGCGGTGACTCGTCTTCCCTCTTTGGTTCCTGAATCGCGAAATGAAACCAAATCGTGCAGTGTTGTTATTGTTTCATACCGGACAGGGGCCGTCCTTCTCGATTGTCTGAAGTCTGTGCTCACGCAATCGGATGTGATGCAGTTGATCCTGGTCGATAACGGAAACGCCCGCTCGATGATGGGGGGAATCAACGCGCTTGCCGACGGTAACCCGCGCCTTGAGATCATTACCGGGCATGGAAATGTAGGGTTTTCGAAGGGTTGCAATATTGGCGCGCGGAGAGCGCGTGGGCGATATTTGCTGCTTTTAAATCCTGATTCAATCCTTGGAGACGATGTTCTCACCGAGGCGCTGGATGTGTTCGACGAGTTTGCCAACGCGTCCTTGCTCACCGTTCGGCTGGAAAACCCCGATGGAAGCGAGCAGCGTGGCGGACGTCGCAACTTGATGACCCCGTGGACCTGCTTGGTTGAGCAATTTCGCCTTGATCGATTGGCGCCAAATCATCCGCATTTTAAACGCCTCAATCTCAACGAAAACGAGCCTTTGACGGAAATAACCAAGGTCCAGTGCATTTCGGGCGCGTTCATGCTGATGCCGAAATCAACTTTCGAAGGCCTCGACGGCATGGACGAAG
>JAPKDN010000099.1 GCA_028822575.1 Alphaproteobacteria bacterium
ACCCGGCTCTCGTATTTCTATCGCCATGAAAGTTGTGGCCAATGCACTCCGTGTCGCGAAGGTACCGGCTGGATGTGGCGGGTGATGGAGCGGCTTTGCACCGGCGATGCCGAACTGGAAGAGATCGACGCGCTGGAGCAGGTCACCAAACAGATAGAGGGCCACACGATCTGCGCGCTCGGCGACGCGGCGGCTTGGCCCATTCAGGGACTGTTGACGCATTTCCGGGGTGAGGTCGAGGGCCGGATCAAAACACGCAAGGCCGCCCTGTCGAGCCTTCAGGCGGCGGAGTAACGCGCCATGACTAGGGTTCGGGCAAATGAAAAGGCTTGGGGGACGCAATGCCGAAGCTGACGGTTGACGGGATCGAGGTCGAGGTTCCGCCGGGCTCTTCCGTATTGCAGGCCTGCGAGGCCGCGGGCAAGGAGATCCCCCGGTTCTGTTATCATGACCGGTTGTCCATAGCCGGCAATTGCCGGATGTGCCTCGTCGAGGTGAAACCTGGGCCGCCAAAGCCTCAGGCAAGCTGTGCGTTGCCCGCCGGTGAAAACCAAGAAGTCTTCACCGATAGCGAGATGGTCAAGAAGGCCCGTCATGGGGTGATGGAATTCCTGCTGATTAACCATCCGCTTGATTGCCCGATCTGTGATCAGGGCGGTGAGTGTGATTTGCAGGATCAGGCGCTTGGCTATGGACATCATTCCAGCCGCTATGGCGAGCACAAGCGCGCAGTCGATGATAAGGAAATGGGCCCGCTGATCAAAACGATTATGACCCGGTGCATCCATTGCACCCGCTGTGTCCGGTTCTCGACCGAGGTCGCGGGCGTGACCGACATGGGGATGCTGGGTCGAGGCGAAGACGCCCAGATTACCACCTATCTTGAAAAAGCACTTGATTCGGAGCTTTCAGGCAACGTGATCGACCTTTGTCCGGTCGGCGCGCTGACCTCTAAACCCTATGCCTTTGTCTCCCGGCCCTGGGAGTTGAAGAAGACCGAGACCATCGATGTCATGGACGCGCTCGGCTCGAACATCCGGGTCGATGCCCGTGGCTCAGAGGTGCTGCGGGTGCTGCCCAGGCTGCATGACGACGTGAACGAAGAGTGGATTTCCGACAAAACCCGCTTCGCCTGTGACGGCTTGAAACGTCAGCGCCTCGATAAACCTTATATTCGCCGTGATGGCAAATTGACCCCCGCGAGTTGGCCGGAGGCGTTGTCAGCTGTCGCGGATAAAATGAAAGGTCTGTCGGGCGAACAGATGGCGGCGGTCGCCGGGGATCTGTCCGACGCCGAGTCGATGTTCGCTCTTAAACAACTGATGGCCTCGCTTGGGTCCAGCAATATCGATTGCCGTCAGGATGGCGCCAAGCTCGATGCTTCGGTCCGGGCGAGTTATCTTTTTAATTCCTCGGTTGCGGGAATTGAGGACGCGGACGCGATCCTCCTGATCGGCACCAATCCGCGCACGGAAGCACCGGTCCTAAACGCCCGCATTCGCAAGCGGTGGCTGGAAGGCGGCCTTTCGGTTGGTTTGGTCGGCACCCCGGCGGATCTTACCTATAAAGCAGAGATGCTTGGGGCCGGCGCACAGACCCTGAAGGAAATCGCCGACGGCTCGCATGCTTTCGCCGATGTTCTGAAGGTGGCGAAACGGCCGATGATGATCCTCGGCATGGGGGCGCTTACCCGCGAGGATGGCGCCGCCGTCATGGCGATCGCCAAGTCCATCGCCGATGGCTGCTGCATGATCCAAGCGGCGAGTGATGACGCCGAGGCCTGGAACGGCTTTAATGTTCTACATACCGCAGCTAGCCGGGTCGCGGGCCTCGACATGGGCTTTGCCCCGGGCGAGGTCGGTCGGGATGTCGCCGGTATTCAAGCCGGCGCCGCGTGTGGTGATATTAAACTGGTCTACCTGCTTGGCGCTGACGAGATGGATCTTTCCAATCTCGGTGACGCCTTCGTCGTCTACCAAGGTCACCATGGTGATGCTGGTGCGCACCGGGCGGACGTGATCCTTCCTGGTGCCGCTTATACCGAAAAGGATGGCATCTACGTCAATACCGAGGGGCGGGCCCAAATGGGACTTCAAGCATCCTTCCCACCGGGCGAGGCGCGCGAGGATTGGAAAATCCTGAGAGCCTTGTCGGAAGCAGCGGGCAAGACGCTTGGGTTCAATACGCTTGAGGCCTTGCGCGAAGTGCTGATCGCGGCGCATCCAAGCTTCGGCGCGATTGACCAGGTCGAGGCCGCCGACTGGGGCGACTTTGGGACGGCAGGCGACACGTCCGAAGTGGCATTTGGACAGGCGATAGCGAATTTCTACATGACGGATCCAATAAGCCGGTGTTCAGCGGTGATGGCCGAGTGCACCGAGACTTTCGTCACGAAGGGTGAGCGGACGGGGACGGAGGGATAATGACTGGGCCGTTTGTGAAAAGGCAGGTGGGACAATGAACATGTTCCTGCACGACTATGTGCTGCCAACGGTGATTATCGTCGCCCAAATCCTGGCGATAGTGGTGCCGTTGCTGGTGTCGGTGGCGTATCTCACCTATTTTGAGCGTAAAGTTATCGCCAGTATGCAGCTTCGGCGGGGCCCGAACGTGGTCGGACCATTCGGCCTGCTGCAACCGCTGGCCGATGGCGCCAAGCTGTTCGTCAAGGAAACCATTCTGCCAGCCGGTTCGAACAAACTGTTGTTCGTGATGGCGCCAATGTTGATCTTCGTTCTCAGCTTGATCGGCTGGTCGGTGATCCCGTTCGGCGAGGGGCTGGTGCTGGCCGATATCAATGTTGGGCTGCTGTACTTTTTCGCTATCTCTTCGCTTGGTGTCTATGGCGTCATAATGGCCGGTTGGGCCTCGAACTCGAAATACGCCTTCCTCGGCGCGCTTCGTTCGGCCGCTCAGATGGTGTCCTACGAGGTTTCAATCGGTTTTGTGGTGATCACGGTGGTCCTGTGCGCTGGGTCTCTCAACCTTTCGGATATTGTCGAGGCACAGAAGACGGTTTGGTTCGCGATCCCGTTGCTGCCGATGTTTATCATCTTCTTCGTCTCGGCGCTGGCGGAAACCAACCGGGCGCCGTTCGACCTGCCCGAGGGTGAATCCGAGTTGGTCGCCGGATATTTCGTCGAATATTCCTCGATGACCTTCGCGCTGTTCTTCCTTGGCGAATACGCCAACATGATCCTGATGAGCGCGATGACGGCAGTGCTGTTCCTGGGGGGCTGGCTGCCGCCCTTCGACATAGCCCCGTTCAACTGGATCCCCGGGCCGATCTGGTTCTTTGCTAAGATTTCCTTCGTGCTTTTCTGCTTCCTCTGGGTGCGGGCGACCTTCCCGAGGTATCGCTATGACCAGTTGATGCGTCTCGGTTGGAAGGTGTTCCTGCCATTCTCGCTGCTGTGGGTTGCGATCACGGCCGGCGTTTTGGTGACCTTCGACCTGTTACCCAACCAGATCGCCGGCTGACGGGCGGGGAGAGGAAGATTATGAGCATCATGCAAACCGGCAAGGCACTGCTCCTATCGGAGTTGGTGGGGGGGATGTACCTGACCTTGAAGTATTTCTTCAAACCAAAGGTCACGATCAACTATCCGTTTGAGAAGGGGCCGATCAGCCCGCGCTTTCGGGGCGAGCATGCGTTGCGTCGCTATCCTAATGGCGAGGAGCGCTGCATCGCCTGCAAGCTTTGCGAGGCAATCTGTCCGGCGCAGGCGATAACAATTGAGGCCGAGCCGCGTGACGACGGGAGCCGTCGTACCACCCGCTACGACATCGACATGACCAAATGTATCTATTGCGGGTTCTGTCAGGAGGCCTGTCCGGTCGACGCAATTGTCGAGGGGCCAAATTTTGAGTTCGCGACGGAAACCCGCGAGGAACTCTTCTACAACAAGGATAAATTATTGGCGAATGGCGACCGCTGGGAAACCGAGATCTCCCAGAACTTGGCGGCTGACGCCCCGTATCGCTGAATGAAAACGAAATTGGTTAATTTTTCAGGAGAAATTAACCGTTTAACTATCTGATAGAAAAGCAAGGTTTCGGAATGTCGAGGATGTCACGGATGAAACAACGAAAGCGAAGGGGCGAGCCATGATCATTCAGGCGCTTGCGTTCTATGCCTTCGCCTTCGTCGCGATTGCGGCGGGCGTCATGGTCGTGGTGTCGAGAAACCCGGTTCACTCGGTGCTGTTCTTGATACTGGCCTTTTTCAACGCCTCGGGCCTGTTCGTGCTGATCGGGGCGGAGTTCATAGCCATGATCCTGGTCGTCGTTTACGTTGGCGCGGTGGCGGTGTTGTTCTTGTTCGTGGTGATGATGCTGGACATCAATTTCGTCGAGCTCAGGCAAGGCTTCATGCGCTATATGCCGATCGGCGCGCTGATCGGAATCATCCTGGCGGTCGAACTGGTTTTTGTGCTTGGCGCTTGGTCAATTTCTGGCGAGGCGTCTCTGGTCAAGGCCGCTCCAATACCGGCGGCGGGCGATATCTCGAATATCAACGCCCTCGGCAATATCATCTACACCCGGTACGTCTATCTGTTCCAGGCGGCGGGCGTGATTCTGCTAATCGCCATGATAGGGGCCATCGTGCTGACCTTGCGCACTCGTGAAGGCGTCAAGAAACAACGGATCTCTGACCAGGTGGCGCGTACCCCCGAGGAGACCGTCATGGTGGTCAAGGTGAAATCGGGCGAGGGGGTCTGACCATGTGGGAAATCGGCCTGGCACATTATCTGACGGTGGCGGCGGTGCTTTTCACCCTCGGCGTCTTCGGGATCTTTTTGAACCGAAAGAACATCATCATCATTCTCATGTCGATTGAACTGATGTTGTTGGCGGTAAACATTAATCTGGTGTCCTTTTCGGTGTTCCTTGGCGACCTTGTTGGCCAAATCTTCGCGCTCTTCGTGCTGACGGTGGCGGCGGCCGAGGCGGCGATCGGTCTTGCGATCCTGGTGGTCTATTTCCGCAACCGCGGCTCGATTGCGGTCGAAGACATTAACCTGATGAAGGGGTAAGGCGGAGATGTACGCAGCAATCGTCTTCCTGCCGCTCCTGGGCGCGATCATCGCCGGCTTTGGCGGTCGCATGCTCGGCGACCGGGGCTCACAGATCGTCACTTGCGGAGCCATGGGGCTCTCTGCGATCTTTGGGGTCATTTTATTTTTTGACGTCGCGGTGAACCATCACCAGGTGACGGTGGAACTGTTCACCTGGATCCAATCAGGATCGATGGATGCCGCATGGGCGTTGAAATTCGATACCCTGACGGCTGTCATGGTGATCGTTGTTACCGTGGTCTCGACCATGGTTCATGTCTACTCGATTGGCTATATGAGCCACGATCCACACAATCCCAGGTTCTTCGCCTATCTCTCGCTGTTCACCTTTGCGATGCTGATGCTGGTGACGGCGGACAATCTGGTTCAGATGTTCATGGGCTGGGAGGGGGTTGGTCTCGCCTCTTATCTGCTGATCGGATTTTGGTATCACAAGCCTGAGGCGAACGCGGCGGCGATCAAGGCGTTCCTGGTCAACCGGGTCGGTGATTTTGGTTTTGCGCTGGGTATCTTTGGCACCTATCTGTTGTTCGACACGGTGGTCCTGGAGGAGATTTTCCAGGCAGTGGAGTCGAAGGCCGGATCGGAGATCAAATTCCTTTGGTTCAGCGCCGATGCGTTGACCGTACTGACCATGCTGTTGTTCATCGGCGCCATGGGCAAGTCGGCTCAGTTGGGCCTGCACACCTGGCTGCCGGATGCGATGGAGGGGCCGACCCCGGTCTCCGCCCTGATTCACGCCGCCACCATGGTGACCGCCGGTGTTTTCATGGTGGCTCGGCTCTCACCAATGATGGAATACGCGCCGGATACTCTAATGGTGATAACCATTGTCGGCGCCTCGACCGCGTTCTTCGCGGCAACGGTTGGACTCTGTCAGAACGACATCAAGCGGGTGATCGCCTATTCGACCTGCTCGCAGCTTGGTTACATGTTCTTCGCTTGTGGTGTGTCGGCCTATTCGGCCGGTATCTTCCATCTTTTGACCCATGCATTCTTCAAGGCACTGCTGTTCCTTGGCGCCGGTTCGGTGATCCACGCCATGTCAGACGAGCAGGACATGCGGAAAATGGGCGGATTGCGCACGCGTATCCCGCTGACCTTCTGGCTGATGATTATCGGTACCCTGGCCTTGACCGGCTTTCCGTTCCTCGCGGGCTATTACTCCAAGGACCTTATTTTGGAGTCGGCCTTCGCGCGCCATACCGGGGTTGGTGATTATGCCTTCTGGCTTGGCATCGCCGCCGCCGGCATGACTGCTTTCTACAGTTGGCGCCTGATCTTCATGACGTTCTTTGGCACCAGTCGGGCGCCCAAGGATGTGCAGGATCATATCCACGAGTCGCCGCTGGTGATGACCATTCCGCTAATGGTCCTGGCGGTCGGCGCGCTGATCGCCGGCAAGCTTGGCTTCGAGGCTTTTGGTGGCGAGTCCATGGCCGATTTCTGGAACGGTGCTATTCTGGTACTCGACGGCAACAATACTATAGAGGCAGCGCATCACGTGCCGGTCTGGGTAATCGCGTTGCCGACGGTGATGTTCGTGCTTGGGACAGGCGGGGCTTACTACTGTTACATCATGCGTCCCGATGTTCCGGGGATGATCGCCAGCTACTATGGCGAGATCTACACCTTCCTGTTGAACAAATGGTACTTCGACGAGTTGTTCGATTGGCTCTTCGTGCGCCCGGCGATGCGCTTGGGGCGGTTCTTCTGGAAGAGCGGGGATGGCACGGTAATCGATGGTCATGGCCCGGACGGCATTGCTGCGGTAAGTCGCCTCTTGGCAGCCGAGGCGGGACGGGTTCAGACCGGCATCGTCTCGCATTACGCTTTCGCGATGGTGATCGGTGTCGTGAGCATCGTTTCCTTGTACCTATTGCTCACGCACGGGGGCTGAGAACATGGTGAGTGATTGGCCTCTGCTGTCCCTTGTGACTTTTCTGCCCCTGGCGGGGGTGGTGTTCATTCTGTTCGTTCGGGGGGATGAGGCGACGGTTGCGCGCAACGCCCGCTACATCGCCCTGTGGACCTCGATGGCGACCTTTCTGCTATCGCTCCCGCTTTGGTATTATTTCGATCCGACCACCGCCGCTTTTCAGTGGGTGGAGAAAGTCGACTGGATCCCCGGCGCGAACATCAACTACCACATGGGCCTGGATGGCATTTCTCTGTTCTTCGTTCTGCTTTCGACGCTGTTGACGCCAATTTGCATTTTGTCGAGCTGGGACGCGGTCAAGACCCGGGTGCCCGAATACATGATCGCCTTCCTGGTCTTGGAAACCATGATGGTGGGCATGTTCTGCGCGCTCGACATGTTGGTGTTCTACATCTTCTTCGAGGGTGTCCTGATCCCGATGTTCATCATCATTGGGGTTTGGGGCGGCGCGCGCCGGGTCTACGCGGCGTTCAAGTTCTTCCTCTACACCCTGCTCGGTTCGGTGCTGATGTTGGTCGCCATGTTGACCATGTATTTCACCGTTGGCACCACCGATATTCCCACACTGATGGCGTTCAAGTTCGTCGCCGATATTCAACCATGGCTCTGGCTTGCCTTTTTTGCGTCCTTCGCGGTGAAGGTGCCGATGTGGCCGGTGCACACCTGGTTGCCCGACGCGCATGTCGAGGCGCCGACCGCGGGCTCGGTGATCCTAGCGGGCGTGCTGCTGAAAATGGGTGGATATGGGTTCCTGCGGTTTTCGATCCCGATGTTCCCCGAAGCCACGGATATGTTCGCGCCATTGATCTTTACGCTCAGCATCGTGGCGGTGATCTATACCTCGCTGGTGGCGTTGGCTCAGGAAGACCTGAAAAAGCTGATCGCCTACTCCTCGGTCGCGCATATGGGGTTCGTGACCATCGGCATGTTCACCCTGAACGAGCAGGGGGTGCAGGGTTCAATATTCCAGATGCTGAGTCACGGCATTGTCTCCGGCGCGTTGTTCCTTTGTGTTGGGGTGATCTATGACCGCGTGCACACCCGCGAGATTTCCGCCTATGGTGGTTTGGTCAACCGGATGCCGCGTTATGCGCTGGTGTTCATGATCTTTACCATGGCCTCCGTCGGGTTGCCGGCGACAAGCGGATTCGTTGGCGAATTCCTGGTCTTGATGGGCGCTTATAAAGTCAGCACCTGGCTCGCGGCCTTCGCGGCCACCGGAGTGATCCTGGGAGCCGCCTATATGCTTTACGTGTATCGCCGGATCATCTTCGGGGTTCTGGAAAAAGAAAGCCTGAAGGACATCAACGACCTATCAACACGGGAGATCGTGATATTCGCGCCGCTGGTCATCCTCGTGTTCTGGATGGGCATCTATCCCGCGTCATTCTTAGATGTAATGGCGGTGTCTGTCGATAATCTTATCGCCAATTACAAGGTCGCGCTGCTGGATAGCGGCGTGACCGTCGCGAACCGCTGAGCCGGAGGCGCTAGAAATGGATCCCATCATCGTTCCCGCGATGGCCTCGGCGACGCCGGAAATCTTCTTGGCGGCGGCCGGCATGGCGTTATTGATGCTCGGAGTTTTTCGCAAGGAGGACCCGACCAGCTTGGTGTCCTGGCTGGCGATCGCCAGTTTCATCGTCGCCGGCGTGCTGGTCATGACCCATGGCG
>JAPKDN010000100.1 GCA_028822575.1 Alphaproteobacteria bacterium
AGGGGATACGTCGGTCGATCAAGGCGCGGGCGATCTCCGGCATCTCGGCATGACGGCCAAAAGCGATAACCGCGTCCGGACGGCTCGTCTCAAGCGCCTTTCGCCAATCAGCGTGACCAGGACAGCCAAACCGGACCGACTCACGTTCCCGAATCATCTGGTCCCGGTCCGAGATCGCCACGATTTTCACCCCCGCATTCAGCAACGCGTCGATATAAAGTGGGAAATGCCAATGCGAGACTTCGAGCAGGAGGATTTTCATGACAGCATGTCCAGGAAATAATTTCGATCGAGGTTCGGCGACGCCCAGAAGTTTAACGGGCATCTCTCGAACATTACCAGCGGATGGGAGAATACAATGCCACTTTTGGGCAAGGGCGTGGCCGCGATTTGGCACAATGTGGCCAAGGAGTTTCAAGCCGATTACAACCACTGGCATTGCTATGAGCATGTGCCCGAGCGGGTTGGAATTCCAGACTTCCTGCGCGGTCGCCGCTATGTCGCGATCGAGGGCGAGCCCGAATTTTTTCATTTCTATGAGACCCAGTCGCTAGAGACCCTAACTTCGAAGGACTATCTCGACCGCCTCAACAACCCAAGCGATTGGACCCGGCGGGTAGGACCAAACATCAAAGATAATAACCGGACCCTCAGCACGGTGGCGGCATCACGCGGCATTGGCAGCGGCGCGGCGATCCTGACGGGCCGATTGCAAGCCGCGCCTGGACGCGACACCGAACTATCCGGGTGGTTGACGAACGTGGCGCTTCCGGCTCTGGACGGCCAACCAGGCATCGTCGCCGCCCATCTGCTGCAAGGCGACCAGGCCTCCAGCGCCACCCTGACCGAGGAAAAGGCGATGCGCGACCGGCCCGACGATGTGGCGGATTGGGTACTTTTCGTAGAGGGCATTGATGCCGAGCCACTGGACCGGTTATGGCGGGCTGGACCACTGTCCGAGGCCTCACTGTTGGGGCATGGCGCGTCCAAGGCGGCGCTTGGCACCTATCGTCTGCACTTCACGCTTTCGGCGGAGGATTTGGGTTAGCGGCCAATTGGGTTTGATCAAAAGCCACCACTCATCAATCTTCGTGTAGGAGACCGTCAAACGGTTCCGTTTCAGTTTTTCGACCGGCCGAACCGTACCGTCGTGCCAGCGAAAGCTGGGGCTAGAGCTTAAACTGCAACAGGAATTTCATCGTTTCCAGGCATCATATAATGTTCACCCGTGGGTGCCGGAGCAAAGCCCTAGTTTTCCCTGGTGCAACTGTTTTCTCGGTCCCAGGCCGGTAATGCACGAGACTTTCTCCACCACACGCGGCGCCGCCACACTGGACGCCGCCGCCGCGCCCGGTTATTGGAGCCAGATGGTCAGTGCAACCAATTCGATCTTCGCCGGCGAGGCGATCACCTGCGTGCGTGGCGCGAGGCTAGTGTTTCACAGCCTGGATTTCATGCTGCGGGGTGGCGACGCCCTGGTCCTGGTCGGACCCAACGGTAGCGGTAAATCCAGCCTGCTCCGTTTGATGGCGGGTCTCTCCACGCCGGCGAACGGACAGCTCCGCTGGAACGACGCGCAAATCGTCGAGGATCGACAGGCCCATGGCGCGCGCATCCATTATGTCGGGCACGCCACGGGAACCAAGCCAGCCCTCACGACATCAGAGGATCTGGCTTTCTGGTCGGCTTTCAAACTCCAAAACAACCCCATGGCCCAGCGCGACGCCTTGGCACATTTTGGACTATCGGCACGCGCCAACTTCCCGGTTCGGTTTCTCTCATCCGGGCAAAAGCGCCGTCTGGCGCTTGCGCGCTTGATCGCCGCGCCGGCCCCGCTCTGGCTGCTCGACGAGCCGACAGTGGGTCTGGATACCGATGGCCAGGCGGCGTTGGAGACCGCCGTAGCTAGGCACAGGGCCGGCGGCGGTATTCTCGTGGTCGCCTCGCACACTACGATCGCCCTCGGGGAAACGGAGATCACGCTGGACCTGAACACCTTTTCCACCGCGGGCGGCACCTTCCTTGACGATGACGGCCTGGAGATGGGCGCGTGAATCGGTTCCTCGCCATTATCCGACGCGAACTGAAGCTAGCGATACGTCAAGGCGCCGATGCGTCCATCGCGCTGATGTTCTTCGTCGTGGTTGTCGCCTTGTTCCCGCTGGGGGTTGGTCCGGAACCCGACATTCTGGAGCGAATCTCCGGCGGCGTGGTCTGGATTGGAGCGCTACTCGCGGCGATGCTCTCGCTTGACCGGTTATTTCAAGCCGACCACGAGGATGGCTCGCTGGATCTTTTGGTGCTCACGCCCTGGCCCCTGGAGTTGCTGGTGCTGGCCAAATGCCTGGCTCACTGGCTTGTGACCGGCCTGCCGATCATGTTGGTCTCACCTTTGCTGGGCCTTCTTCTGCATATGAATACCGACGCCTATCTCAGCCTTCTAGCTGCCATGGCCTTGGGCACCCCAGTGTTGAGCTTGATCGGCGCTGTCGGCGCCTCGCTGGTACTGGGCGCCCGACGGGCTGGCGTTTTGGTCTCGTTATTGATTCTGCCGTTGACGGTGCCGGTGCTGATCTTCGGAGTGGCAGCGGTGGAAGCGGCGGCGATCGGTCAAAGCCCGCAGCCGCATCTGATGTTGCTCGGAGCGCTGCTGCTAGCGTCGATCCCACTTTGTCCCTTGGCCACCGCAGCAGCCTTGCGGCAGGCCGTGTCTTGAGGCAATAAGTCCAAATGCATTGGTTCGCCAACCCCACACGCTTTATGCGCATCGCTGAGAAGGCCCAGCCCTGGATCACGATAGCCGCAATTTTCTGTATTGGTGCTGGCCTCTACCAAGGCCTCGTCATATCGCCCGCCGACTATCAGCAGGGTGAGACCGTTCGGATCATGTACGTCCACGTTCCGTCCGCCTGGATGGCGATGTTCTGCTATACCCTGCTCGCGGTTGCCAGTGGCAGCTTTCTGATTTGGAAACACCCACTGGCCGATATTGCCGCACAGGCCGCCGCGCCCATAGGCGCCGGCTTCACCGCTATGGCCCTTATTACCGGCGCGCTTTGGGGGCAGCCTATGTGGGGAACCTGGTGGGTTTGGGACGCGAGACTGACCTCGGTGTTGATCTTGTTTTTTCTCTATCTTGGCTATATGGCTCTTGTAAACGCCTTCGACGAACCGGAACGCGGCGCCAGGGCGGGCGCGATCTTGGCCCTGGTCGGAGTAGTCAACGTGCCGATCATCAAATTCTCGGTCGATTGGTGGAACACCCTCCATCAGCCGGCCAGCCTGAGCCGGCTAGACGCACCAGCTATCGATCCGGCCATGTTAGTCCCGCTGCTGATGATGGCTGCAGGATTCAAGCTGTATTTCTTGACGGTACTGATCATCCGGATGCGCGTCTTGCTGATGGCCCGGCGCATTCGGGCCTTGCACATGGTTGAACCGGGTGACTGATTGTCGCGGACGGTGCCGACCCTAGGATAAAAGGTCGCATCAGATCCTTGAGCGGGCAGGTTTGAAATTCCTCAAAATACACCTATCTTCAGATAACAGTATTAGTAGGAGAAGCCAGTCATCGCCGAGTACCTGAACATGGGGGGATATGGTGCCTTTATCTGGGCGGCGTACGGCGTTGGTGCCGTAGTGATGCTCGGGTTATTGGCGACTTCATTGCTGGCGGCCCGCGCCCATAAGCGGGAGCTAGCAGAGCTTGAGGTTAGAGGCCGCACCCGGCGCCGCTCCAAACCCTTAGGCCCCACGACCCAAGGATCGCAGGAGGCTGGCAATGACACCCAAGCGTCGTAGGCTAAGTATCGTTATAATCGGACTGGTCATGCTAGGTACAGCAGCGGCACTTGTTCTAACCGCCTTCGAGGATAATCTAGTTTTTTTCTTCAGTCCCACCGACCTTAAATCCAAGACCGTTGCGGCCGAGCAGCGGATCCGCATCGGCGGGTTGGTCGAGGAGGGCAGCGTCAAAAAGTCCGATGATGGGCTGGTGGTGAACTTCCGGGTGACCGATCTGGAGAACGCCCTTCCCGTCACCTTCAAGGGTGTATTGCCAGATCTATTCCGGGAAGGCCAAGGCATCATTGCCGAAGGTCGGGTTGTTCGAGGCATCTTCAACGCCAGTGACGTGCTGGCTAAACATGACGAGAACTACATGCCCAAGGAAGTCGCCGACGCGTTGAAAAAATCCGGTAAATGGAAAGGTGGGGAGAAGCCATGATCGCCGAGCTAGGCCACTATGCTCTTGCGCTGGCATTCTGTATCGCCATCGTGCAATCCACGCTTCCCCTCTATGGCGCGGCGCGGGGCGATGATGTGCTGATGAGTTTGGCCCGTCCCGCCGCCGTGGCGCAGTTCTTGGCGATCGTCGTCGCCTTTGGGGCGTTGACCCATGGCTATGTCACGTCGGACTTTTCAATCATAAACGTTGCCCAGAATTCACATTCTCTGAAACCCATGCTTTACAAAGTCAGCGGCGTTTGGGGAAACCATGAGGGCTCGATGATCCTCTGGGTGTTGATTCTTGCGCTGTTTGGATTCGCGGTGGCCGCCTTCGGCAACAATCTACCCCCCTCGCTGCGCGCCCGGGTGTTGTCGGTGCAGGGCATGATCGGGGTCGGCTTCCTGGGCTTCATCCTGCTGACCTCGAACCCATTCGAGCGCCTGATTCCAGCGCCGCTTGATGGACGCGACCTCAACCCATTGCTGCAGGACCCTGGCCTCGCCTTTCATCCGCCGATGCTCTACCTCGGCTATGTCGGATTCTCGATGGCGTTTTCCTTCGCCGTCGCGGCGCTGATCGAGGGCCGGGTCGATCCAGCCTGGGCCCGCTGGGTCCGCCCATGGACATTGGCGGCTTGGATCGCGCTTACCGGCGGCATCACGCTCGGAAGCTGGTGGGCCTATTACGAACTCGGCTGGGGCGGCTGGTGGTATTGGGACCCCGTCGAAAACGCTAGTTTCATGCCATGGCTCGCCGGCACGGCACTGCTGCATTCCGCGATCGTGGTCGAAAAACGTGACGCACTGAAAAGCTGGACTATCCTGCTGGCCATCATCACCTTCGGCCTGAGCCTCATGGGTACCTTCCTGGTACGCTCTGGCGTACTGACGTCGGTCCATGCCTTCGCCGTGGACCCAGAGCGCGGCCTATACATTCTTGGCCTGCTCACGATTGCGATAGGTGGCGCACTGATTTTATACGCGATCCGCGCACCGTCTATGAAGCTCGGCGGGATGTTCCAGCCGGTGAGCCGCGAAGGCGGCTTGATCATGAACAATCTGTTACTGTCGGTGGCGACGGCGACCGTGTTTATCGGCACGCTGTATCCCTTGTTCCTGGATGCAACCACGGGTGAAAAGGTGTCCGTTGGCCCGCCGTTCTTCAATGCGGCCTTCGTGCCGGTAATGATGCCGCTCGTATTGTTGATCGCTGTTGGGCCGATGTTGGCCTGGAAGCGTGGCGACCTGCCCGGCGCCATGGCTCGGCTATGGACGGCGGCCGCGGTATCGGCGGTAGTCGCGGTTTTCGTGTGGAGTGTGCAAACCGGCAATTCCCTGGGCCCCATCGTTGGGTTTGCTTTCGCCGGCTGGCTGGCCGGGGGCGCGGTCACGGAATGGGCCGAACGCATCGCACTGTTTCGCGGTCCCATTTCTGCCTCTCTTGCACGCGTTGCAGGCCTGCCGCGCTCATCGCACGGCATGACCTTGGCTCATCTCGGCCTCGCGATTTTCATCTGTGGTGCCGTTGCTGACAGTTTTTGGCGCGAGGAAATCACGGTGAACGCCAAGCCTGGTGAAACGATTTCCATCGCCGGCTACAACGTTACCCTTGAGAAGATCGAGCGCGGCCAGGGTCCGAACTATCAGACCGAAACCGCCCATATGCGGGTGATGCGGAACGGGGAGGAAGTGACCATCCTGTTACCGGAGCGTCGGTTTTATCCGGTTCAACAGATGCCAACGACGGAGGCTGCGATCCACAGCACCTTTCTGGCGGATCTCTATGCCGCGATCGGCGAAGGGGGCAGTCGAGAGGGCTGGACCGTGCGGATTTGGCATAACCCGCTGGTGCCTTGGATTTGGGCCGGTTGTTTGATAATGGTTATCGGTGGTCTGGTTTCACTTTCCGATCGGCGGCTGCGGATCGGCGCGCCAAAGCGGGGCGCTCGGGCTCAGCGAACGTCGCAGCCGGCCGTAGCGGACTGATCCCATGGCGCGTCTGATTTATATCTTGCCACTATTCCTGTTCTTTGGGCTCGCGGCCTATTTTGCGGCGCCGATCCTGCAAGGCAAGGATCCACATACCCTTCCCTCGGCGATGATCGATAAGCCAAGTCCTGCCAAAATCCTACCCCCGCTCATCGCCTCGAAACCGGGGATTGATCCGGCAAGCCTTACCGGTGAAGTCCAGTTGGTGAATTTTTTCGCATCATGGTGTGGCCCTTGCCGGGCCGAGCACACGCTACTCATGGAAATCGGCGAAAACAAGGCGGTCCCACTTTATGGCGTGAACTATAAGGACAGGCCCAGCGCGGCGGTGAACTGGCTAGCCCAACTTGGCGACCCGTTCGAGCGTATCGGCCGCGATAGCGACGGGCGAGTGGCTATCGATTGGGGCGTCTATGGAGTGCCGGAGACCTATGTGGTGGACAAGGCCGGGCGCATCCAATACCGGCATGTTGGCCCTCTATCCCGCGAAGCCTTCGAGGGAACCATCATGCCCTTGGTGACCAAGCTCAGGGAGGCCGCCGGATGAGGCGCCTCGCGTCATTGCTTTTTATCCTGCTGTTATTTGCCGGTCCCAGCCCGCTATCGGCCGTGGAACCCAATGAAATCCTATCAGACCCGATCCTGGAAGCACGGGCCCGAGCACTCAGTAAGAACATCCGGTGCCTCGTCTGTCAGAACCAATCCATCGATGACAGCAACGCATCGCTTGCCAAGGATCTTCGGGTGATTGTCCGCGAACGGCTGGTCGCCGGCGACACGGACACCGCGATTTTGGATTACCTTGTGGCCCGCTATGGCCAGTTTGTGCTTCTGAAACCCAGGAAAACGATGGCCACCTTCGCGCTTTGGTATGGCCCTTGGCTGATCCTCGCGTTTGGCGCTCTTGGCGCGGCTGTGTTCCTGATGCGCCGCCGCGACATGGCCCGCGCCGCGCCGCTCGACACCGAAGAGCAGGCGCGCATCGCCACGCTGATGGACAACATCGAGGACGACGACCCAAGCCAGGAGCCAAAGCCATGATTTTCTGGTTGATCGCCGGAATGCTGACCTTCGCCTCGGTACTCGCCCTGGTTTGGCCGATCATCAACGGCACGGAGGCAAGCGACGGCCGAGGCGAGCATGGTCTTCGGGTCTATCGCGACCAGCTTGATGAGCTTGAACGAGATCGTGCCCAAGGCCGGATCGGGTCTACCGATCTGGAGGCGGCCCGCATCGAAATTCAAAGACGCATGCTTGCCGCCGACGTGGAATCGCGAGAATCGAGAAAAAATATCCGAGCGCCAGTCTCTCCATCGCGGCGGATGTTGACCATCGTGCTGCTGGTGTTCCTGGTTCCGGCCGCGGCCTTGGCCGCTTATATGAACCGAGGTAACCCGACCCTTCCAAACCAACCGTTTTCCAGCCGCGCCGATGAACGGCTCACGGCTCAACAGTCGAAGACCAAGGCATTGGCTCAAGTCCAAGCACAAGGTTCCTCTAATGGCCAAGCCGGTCAGGCCGGGCAGCACGAGGGCATGACCAAGATGGTCGCAGGGCTCGAAAAACGGCTCAAGGATAACCCGAGCGATCTCAAGGGTTGGGTTTTGCTTGGCCGCTCCTATCTGATCAACCAAGAGTACCCCAAGGCTGCCAAGGCATTGCGCCAAGCTGTCGGGCTCTCGCAGGGTGATCCGCGAACCTTGGCAGCCTATGGCGAGGCCTTGACCATGGCTGCGAACGGTTCCGTCACCCCCGACGCCCTCGGGGCTTTTGAAAAAGCGCTAAACCGGATGCCCGGGGAACCGCGCGCACGCTTCTATGTCGGTCTCGCCGCCTCCCAACGCGAGGACTTCACGACAGCGTTGAAACATTGGGTCTCATTGGAGGCGGACACACCACTCGGCGCCGGGTGGGAAGCCCTGCTGAAAGGCCATATCGAGCGAATCACGGAAAAATCCGGCATTGATGTCGACGCCTTGCGTCTGGCCGAACGGACCAAGCGACCGGCACCGCTGGTCCAGGCCAAAGCTCCTCCCACGACGGCGCCGACCGGCCCAACCCAGGGCCAAGTCGCCGCCGCACAAAACATGTCGCCCGAAGATCGCCAGAAAATGATCCGGGGCATGGTCAAGAGACTTGCCGAGAGGCTTGAACAAAACCCTGACGACGTCGATGGCTGGGTGCGCCTAGGGCGCTCCCATGGGGTGCTCAACCAACCGACTGACTCAATCAAGGCTTATGCCCGTGCCGCCGAGCAAGCACCCGAGCGGATCGACGTTCAGATGGCCTATGCCCGCGCGCTTTTCCCAAAGGGCACGCCCGAGACGGCAATGCCAGGCGTCTTCAAGAATGTTATCGGACGGGTCCTGAAACTCGACCCAGCGCTATCAGAGGCAATGTTCTACGGCGGGATGATCGCCGCCAACGAGGGAGACGCTAAGACGGCCCGTG
>JAPKDN010000984.1 GCA_028822575.1 Alphaproteobacteria bacterium
AGCGGGTTGAAGCAGAAATCGATTCGGACTTTCAACCAAAAGGCGGACTAGCTCAACAAAAGGGTAATAGACTCCCAGATGCTCCCGAATTGAAATGGAGTGTATCGGCCGCTTATATGTTCCCAGTGATGGACGGTATCGAAGGAGAGGTACGCCTCGACTGGTCGGGTCAAGACAAATCCTGGTCCGATGTAAGCAATACCTTGGAGATTCCGCGGTACGACATCGCCAATATACGCTTGACAGTAAGTGAGGCAGCGGAGAACAAGTGGCGGGTGTCCCTCTATGCCAGGAATCTGTCCGATGACGAAATCCTCGTATGGAATGGCGGCACATCGCTTTTCGGGACAGTTAATTCTTACGCGAGACCTAGGAACTATGGACTTGAGGCTACCTTTGAGTTTTAGGGGGCCCCAATCAATCAGGTTTATGCCTAATCCCAATCAGAATTAGGGCATAGGAAGATCCTGATTTACTTTCTCGTTGGTTTGATCGTTTCGCTCGCCGCGCTATCGGGCGGAGCGGCGGACCCGAGCAAAAAAGGTCGACGCCAGCGTCGACGGCGTAGTGGTTACCCGGGATACCTATCAGGCGATCGCCGAGCGTAGCGCGCGCGGCGTGCCTTACATCGCCGGCTACAATCGTGATGAAGGCACCTTTATGACGTGGCTCGCTCCCGAAGGGACGACCTTCGACCCTATGATCGCTGTCCAGGGGGCAGCGACCTGGCCGGGGGCAATGACCTTCGACCTCCTCCGTACCGGCTTGAGCCCCGGCGAGTACGTTGCTGCGCTGCGGGACGCTTATCCCGACGATACCGACAACACCCTCTACGAGCGGGTCTGGACCGAGATGTTCCGGCGCGCTGCCATCCGCACTAGCGAAGCCGTTACAGCGGCCGGGGCCAGTGGCTGGCTGTACCGTTTCGATCTGCCCTCGTCCGTCTCGGACGGTACCCTCGGCGCCCCGCATGGCAGTGAGGTTCCGTTCACGTTCAACGACTATGCGCGCGCGGAGATTTTGCTCAACCCTTTATACGAACCGAAGGATCCGGTGGTCCGCCAACTGGCAGAACATTGGTCGAACACGGTGCTGGCCTTCGCGCGTACCGGCGATCCCAACGGTGCCGGTCTGCCGCACTGGTCTCCGTATTCGGCCGACCGCCGCGGGGTTTTGATCCTGGATGCCGTATCGCGCATTGAGCAGGACCCGGACGCCCAATTGCGCAAGCGGTGGGGTGACAAGTGAACCTTAGTCGTGTGTTAAAGCTACCAAGCCTAAAAGCTTTCCTTCTTTCATTTCTTTAAGAGTCCTGTTAGCTTCAGCTACGTTCCTTGATTCAACTTCTACTGGCTCAATTTTTCCATCTGCAACTAATGTCATTAGATCTTTCATTTCTCCTAAACTTCCCACATAAGAACCTAAGAGTTTCTTTTCCATCAAAACATGCACCGGTATAGGAATTGTTAACTGGCCGCCGAATAGACCAACGACTACTTGTGTCCCACCTCTGGCAAGATATCGATAACCAAAATTGACAGTGGCCTCGGCACCAACAAAATCGACAATAGATCTTGCACCACCGCCAGTAAGTTCAAGTAATTTTTCTGCAGCGCCCTCAGATGAAGAGTTAATC
>JAPKDN010000101.1 GCA_028822575.1 Alphaproteobacteria bacterium
ACCGATGGAGCCGGCGCGTTGGAACAGTTGCGCGGGTTGGTGGATGATCTGAAACACCGGCATGTGATCATGCTGGGGCTGGGCGGCGCCGGTCTGGCGGTTGCGGCCTATCTGGAAGGAAATGTAGCCAGCCTCAAGCTCGCTAACCGAACCGTGGAGACGGCTCAGGCGTTCGCAGAACGACTTGGTGGCAAGGTCAGGGGTGTTCCCATGCCTCGCTCCTCGGCCGATCTGAGAGGCGTCAATTTGATCGTGAATTGCACCTCCGTTGGTTCTCAGGACGGTGATCAAGGCTCCTCGCTGGGAGACAACAGCGAGACTTTGTTGGATGCGATGACTGATGACACCGTGGTGTACGACATTATTTACCAGCCCGCCGAGACCGAACTGCTCCGGCAAGCCAAGGTGATAGGTTTGATGACACTGAACGGTCTTGGAATGAATCAGGATCAGGCTGTTATAGCGTTCGAAAAAGCCAACCCCGGACTTTTGAACCAGGATGACATCCGCGATGCCATGCAAGCAGTTGGCTGATTCTTAAATGCCCATCACCCTGGTTCGCGAGACATCCGACATAAAGCTGCCTCGGGAAATCGCTGACGATTTTTGGCCGTTTTCGTTCAAACGAGTGATTGATGGGCCGATTGACCCAGTCCTGAATGAATTCGACGTGGTGATCGGAACGGACCAGCTTCGCGAGCCTTCGCGCGTTGGCCCTGGCGCAAAGGTTGCCTTTCATTGCACGCATCTCGAGGCACTGGAACATCTTGTCTCATTCGGCTCCGGGGTGGAGATCCTGTTCCAGCCGACCTTTCTGGCGCGGCTGGACCGCCATCGGGCGTTGCGAACGACACTCATCTCGGCAAGGGCTCTCGACGCAGGCCACCGGGTCACAGCGCGGGATCTATTGACGGAAATTGGCGGCTTGGGAATGGCGGTGGCATTGGAAGCCACTGCTATCGGCCGCCCTCTGCTTTATGATCTGCCTTCTGGTTCCGCCATAGATTTTGGCATGATCGGGGAACGTGGGAAGGAGCCGGCTTGATAAGCGTTGTTTTGCGAGCCAAGAACGAGGCGTTCTGGATGGATCGTTGTCTGACGGCGCTGCGCAACCAGCGAGTGTCGGACATAGACATCATTCTTGTGGACAATGAATCGACCGATGAAACGGTGTTGATCGCCAAGGCATACGGGGTGAACGTGTGTTCGATTTCCCGCGACGATTTCTCCTATGGCCGGGCGTTGAACGTCGGCATCGACGCGGCGCGCCATGACGTGGTTGCGTTGCTCTCCTCACATTGCGTGCCGATTGACGAGCTTTGGGCGGATTATTTGTTGGCGCACCTCGGCAACGAAGGTGACCAAGATGTCTGTGGGGTTTATGGACGCCAGGAACCGATGCCGGATACCAGCGCCGTCGATCGGCGCGACCTTTGGACAACTTTTCGTGACGAGCGGGTGCGTCAGAGGCGAGACTATTTTTTTCATAACGCCAATTCTGGGATCCGCAAATCGATCTGGAAAGACGAGCCCTTCGACGAGGAGATACGCGGTGTTGAGGATCGGGAATGGGGCAAGCGCATGATTCGGCTGGGGCATGAAATCGTCTATGAGCCGCATCTGAGAGTCTACCATCAGCATGGCATCCATCAGGGCCGCGACGAGGGCAGAGCCAAGCGGGTTGCCGAGGTGATCGATTACATTCGCACGAGCGTGCCATGACTGAAGCTCTTATCATCATCCCAGTTCTGGCCGCGTCACAGAGTACGGCTGCTATCCTGAAACCGCTGCGGGGTCCTTCTAGTTTGCAACGTACTTTGGCGGCGGCGATCGAGGATCTACCGGGCGCCAGGATCGTCGTAACCAGCGATAGCGACGCGGTCGCCGCCCAGGCGTGGGCCGGCGACAAGGGCGTGACGCTGATGGAACGAACCTCCGACTCCTATACTGGAGCCCTGATTGACGTTTTGGATGCGCACCCCGCCGATCATGTCGCCGTGGTCGAGGCAACTCACCCGTTTCGTCCGCGAGGCTTGATCCGACGTACGTTAGAGAACCTGATCGCCCGTGATCACCTGGACAGTGTGGTTTGCACGCGCCAATTTCGTGCTAATCTATGGCGTCTGGACGCGGGTAACGCGATCAGCGCGCTAGGCTCTGGCGGCGATCGTCGAGACGCGACCTATTTTCAAGAGATGGTTGGCTTGGCGTTGGCGACGCGCTCCACTCTCATCCGCGATGGTCGGCGGTTAGGGGACGCGGTGGGTTTCGAGGTCGTGGACCAGTTCTGGGCGCTGATCGATATCCAGGACGATGTAACCCACGGAGTGGCTGAGTTGGTCGCCGATCGATTGACGGATCTTAGGGATAGAACCGAATGAATGATTCCGGCAAACGCACCATTGCCCTCATTCCGGCGCGCGGCGGCTCCAAGGGATTGCTTGGCAAGAACGTGCGCCCCATCGGCGGCAAACCACTGATCGCGCATTCGGTCGAACACGCGCTGCAATCCGGCGTCTGTGACCGGGTTCTGGTGACCACCGATAGCGCTGAGATCAGGGCCGCCGCCGAGGCCGCCGGCGCCTGGTGTCCATTCCTGCGCCAGACGGGCCTGGCGGAGGACCTGACGCCGACGGAGCCGGTACTTACCGACGCGCTCGTCAAGGCCGAGGAAATTGATGGAGCCTTCGATATCGTGGTTTTTCTGCAACCGACCGACATTTTCCGCAAGCCTGAGTGGATCGCCCAAGCGGTTACCATGATGAAGGCGGATGACAGCTTGGAAAGTGTCTTCGTCGCCAACAAGACCCATAAGAATTTTTGGTACCGGGCCGAGGATGGTGAATGGCGCCGGGTCTTCGATTGGATGGCGATCTACGGGCCACGTCAGACCCGCACCCCGCTGTTTCGCGAAGATACCGGGCTTGCCAGCGCGATCCGTTCCTCGTTGATCCGTGAAGGTCGGCGGACTGGGCACAAAGTCGAAATCATCGAGATCGACGATACCGCGTCCGGTATCGATATCCACGATGCCTTCGACTTTCATCTGGCGGAGACGGCGCTCGATTATTTCGAACGCAACGGCGAATAGGGTTTCGCGGGTCTCGTAATGAACGCCGTTGCGTGGTTTCGGTCCTCCAGCCTTGTTTCCCGTTTTGACCGTGACCAGAGCGCTTCATGGGTTCCCACGAGAACAACCGATGTGTGGATAGAATCGTCAATCATGCAAAGGTCTCCAGGGTGACGGATGGTGGAGAGAACCAGGATCCGCTTCGGGTAATCCTGGAGCAGGCGAAACAAGCCACGTCCCATCAAAACTGGGCCGACGCTGAACGTCTATTTCAACGGATTGCGCTGACCCGGCCGGAAACACCCTCCCACTGGCACAATCTGGCATTGGCGCGGACGCGGGCCGGATCGGCGGCGGATCGAGGTCATCAACGGCGCGCGGTTTTGTTAGCGCCCTGGGAGCCAAGATATCTCAATAACCTCCTAGTTGGTGAAGCGGTGGGGCTGGCGGGACGGGTAAATTCCTGGTTGTTGTCCCTTGCGCCAGATCACGCCAGGGCATTGGTGGATCAGGCATTCCATCATTTAAGGACCGCCAAGGTCGAACCGGCGTTTCGTGCCGCCCGCCGCGCGCAGATCGTCGATCCAAGCTTGGCCAACGCCGCCGGCCGCGCCGCCCAGGCGGCGCTCGCCGGCGGAAGGGTGGACGAGGCCCGGGCCTACTACCGACGTTACATCCGGCTTGATCCATCCGATCGCGTCGGCGTTGGACGAGATCTAGCTCGAGCGGGCGTCATTGAGACCGAGCAAGCGATGACCCCGGCGTTCGTCGCCGGTGTCTTCGATGGATATGCCTCTGATTTTGACGCTCATTTGACAGGCACGCTGCGATATGTCGGTCCGGAGGTGCTCGCGAGGATGCTCGAGGCGCTCTCGGTCGGACGCTCCGAGCGTGCCATGGACCTCGGATGTGGTAGCGGTCTTTCTGGTTTGGCGCTGAGGCCTTTCGCGAACCATATCGTTGGGGTTGATCTGTCCGCCCGTATGTTGAAGCTTGCGGAAGAGCGCGATGTTTACGACCGACTTTATCAAGACGAGATCGTGGCTTGGCTGGAACGCTCCGAAGGCCGGTTCGGGATCGCGATGGCGGCGGACGTAACGTCGTATATTGGCGACCTCGCGCCATTTTTTCACGCGATCGCCAACGCGCTTGAGGATGGCGGTCTTTTGGCGATGACGGTGCATGAACAATCCGACGGCACTTTTGGCATCGTCGAAGGCGAGACCTACAGCCATTCGGAAATTTATGTCCAACACGTCGCGGCGGCGGCGGGCCTGAAAATAGAACGCCGGGAGCGCGGCGCTATGCGCGAGGAAAAAAAACAACCTCTAGCGACATTGTTCCTGGTGTTGAGCAAAACCTGATCCCGGTTTGACGAGCCCCACAAAGCTTGTGAAATCCTAGGGATCCCAATGGAGGCGCGTCATGGAGCTGAAATTCGACTCCTGCACGGACACGGTCACGCCTTAGCGACACAGTTCTATCTGTTTCAGCTTGATGAACCAGAGCGCCCGAACGATGCGTGAAAACATTGATCCTGGCCAAGGAACGAGACCATCCATGTGTCCGTCGCAGTAATATCGGCGGCTGGCACTCCAACGATGAATTGTTTGCATAGGATGACCGGGCTGTCACCGCATTGGGTGCGTTGCAAACCGTTGTGCTTTTGATGATCGGCGGGAGTTGTGACTTCCAGCTAGGCCTTGCTGGCTGGGCCAATGTGTCGCGCAAGGGTGCTTCTAACAAATGCCATACGCATCTGGGCTGTCAGGTGTCGGCGGTTTACTATGTCGAGGCGGGTACGCCGCCCAGCTAGGAAGAACCGGAAAGTGGCACTTTCGAATCTATCGACCCAAGGTCTCACGCCGAGATTTCGGCCCTACCGGGAGAGTCAATCGGGCGTCCAATGACGATCCAACCCCTCAACGGACGGATGGTCCTTTTTCCAAATTGGCTCTATTATCAAGTCAAGCCATATCAGGGCGAGGCTGAGTGGATTTCGATTTCCTTCAACGCCCATATCTCGAACTTGGTTCGTACATGAACGCCACCGCCACGATACTCGCTCCCGAATTCAAAACCGATCCCTATTGGTGGGAGGCGGCGCGTCCGGACCACGAGGAAAAACGCGCGCTCCCAAACCATGCCGATATCCTTGTCATCGGCAGTGGATTCGCCGGCCTCTCCGCCGCGCTTGAGTTGAAGCGAAACGGAGTCGATGTTTGCGTGATCGACGCCGAGGCCCTCGGCTGGGGCGCCAGTTCGCGGAATGGTGGGCATGTCTCGGGCGGGGTGAATATCGGCAAATCTAGTGGTCTTCCTACTAACAAAATCAACGCGATGATCGAGGAGGCCGCCGAGTCTTACAAACATTTGGAAGACGTAATCGCGCGTGAGGAGATCGATTGCTTCTACCGACGCTCGGGCCGCTTTGTTGGGGCGCATTGTCCGGGCGCATACGAAAAACTGGCTAAGCGTGTAGACGAATTGAACGCGCACGCGGATTCGGGTGCCGAGATGATCCCCCGGTCACGTCAGCACGAGGAAATCGACAGCGACTATTATTATGGCGGCATGAAGGTGGAATTGTCCGGGTGTCTGCATCCGGCGCTATATCACCAGGGGTTGTTGAAGGCCTGTCGCGCGGCCGAGGTGACGCTATGCTCTTACACAAGAGCCGGCTATATCGGTGGTAATGAAGGGGACTTCACGGTCGATACCTCCCGCGGACGAATCACTGCCAAGCAGGTGGTGGTCGCGACCAACGGCTATACCGGAGAGGCCACGCCATGGCATCAGCAGCGGGTGGTGCCGGTTGCCAGCTATATCATCGCGACCGAGGAAATCGGCGAGGAACAGGTGCGCGGCTTGTTTCCAAACCTCAAGGTCGTCGGCGATACTAAGCGGGTGCTTTACTATTATCGCCCATCACCCGACCTAAAGCGGGTGATCTTCGGCGGACGGGCGAGTTTCGCGGCAAAGTCAGCCCTGAAAACCGCGCCGAGACTATACGAATTCATGTGCGGGGTATTCCCACAACTCAGAGGTACGCGGATCACGCATGGTTGGAGCGGTAATGTCGCTTTTACCTATGATCGCGTGCCCCATATGGGAACCCAAAGTGGCATGCATTATTGCCTTGGCTGTAACGGCAGCGGCGTGGTGATGATGACCCATCTTGGCCATCGCACGGCCTTGAAAATTCTTGGGAAAATCAACCGCGTCAGTGCGTTCGAAGCGGTGGAACTACCGTCCATTCCTTTTTATGGTGGCAATCCCTGGTTCCTGCCGATGGTTGGTGGCTATTATCAGCTCCGAGACTGGATCGACCGGAGGTTCGCCGTCTAAGGATGCGAGACCCGGCCTGGATAGAAACGCCGGAGCAGGTTCGATGATCACCAACCAACGCCACCTATTCGATATTCCCGATAACATCGCCTATTTGAATTGCGCATACCTTTCGCCACTGATGCATGCAGTGCTTAAGGCTGGACGGCGGGGGCTGGAGCGTAAGGCGCGGCCCTGGGAGATCCATGCCAAGGATTTCTGGGAGGAACCGAACCGGGCCAGATCTTTATTTGCTGGCCTGATCAATGCCGACGCCGATGGTGTTGCGATGGTGCCGTCGGCCAGTTATGGGATGGCTACGGCGGCGCTCAACCTTCACCTAGAGCGTGGCCAGAGCATCGTCCTCCTGGAGGATCAGTTCCCCTCCAATGTAACACATTGGGCGGACCTGGCGTTGGCAAGCGGGGCCGTGTTGTCGACCGTGGCACGACCACTGGACAGCGATTGGACACTCCGGGTACTCGAGGCGATCGACAATCAGACAGGGATCGTCGCCCTGCCGAACTGTCACTGGACCGACGGGACCTTGATTGATCTGGTGGCGGTTGGCGCGCGCTGCCGAGAAGTCGGGGCGGCTCTGGCCCTCGATATCACCCAGAGCGTCGGGGCCCTGCCATTCGATGTCGCGGCGGTCCAACCGGACTTCCTCGTCAGCGCCGGATACAAATGGCTGATGACGCCATACTCGGTCGGGTTTTTATGGGTGGCGCCTCGATACCGTGATGGGAAGTCCCTGGAGTTGGGGTTCATCGCCCGGGCCAATCATCCTAGATTCGAGCATATCACCGGCCATGATCTGCCCTTCGAGGTATCCGGTCACCGCTTCGATGTAGGCGAGTCGGGCAATTTCGCGCTGATGCCGGCGGCCAACGCGGCGCTTGAGCAACTCACCGAATGGGGCCCCGTGGCGATCCAGGAAACCATCGCTGGTTATACGGCCCCGATCGCCGCCTGGGCGCGGGAACGGGGGTTGCTGGTGGCAGATGATCAGGTAAGAGCCGGCCATTTCGTAGGTATACGCTTTCCGGGTGGCCTGCCCGACAAACCGGTCGAGAGGTTGGCAGCGCGGAATGTTCATGTCAGTAAGCGGGGTAATTCCCTTCGGATCACACCGCATCTCCACAATTCCGAAGCCGATCGAGAACGATTGCTGGATGGGATCGCTTCATTGATCGACGTCTCTGCGAGGAGCGTCGCGTGAGCCCGGCCCGCCGTATTCTGGTGACCGGTGCCGCCAGTGGCATCGGCGCCGCGCTGTGCCGGCGGATGGCCGAGCCTGGAACGTGGATCCTCGTCCATACACGCCGCAATCGTGAAGGTGTCGAGAAAGTGGCCGAGGAGGTTCGCGCGGCCGGTGGTGTCGCCGAGATTGATCTGGTGGATCTCGCCGACGCTGGCGCTGGACGGGCTTTGGTAGCGAGGGCGGTCGAAAAGTTTGGCGGATTGGACGTGCTGATCGCCAATGCCGGCTACGCGCTCAGGAAGTCGGCCCTGGAAGCCGGCGATGATGCTTTCGAGGCGGCGCATGGCGTGATCTCGCGCGGTTTCTATGAAATGGCCACGGCGGCGATCCCGCATTTACGCGCTTCACCCGCCGGCCGGATCATCGCGGTCAGCGCCTTTGGTCCGCATGTCTGGCGCACCCAAGTGCCGGCCTTCGCGGTAACCTCGGCGGCCAAGGCGTCGATGGAGGCCATGGCCAAGGCGTTCGCGCTAGATTTGGCGCCGGAAGGGATCACTGTCAATGTCGTCGCGCCTGGTTTTATCGAGAAGGACGCCGGCGCCCATTTCGCCGTTCCACCGGAAGCCGCCGCCGAAATCAACCGACAAATCCCGATGGGCCGCAAGGGCAGCCGGGACGAGGTCGCGGCGGTTGTTGAGTTCGTTGCCTCCGAGATGGCGTCCTATGTCACGGGTCAGGTTATCCACGTGAATGGTGGGCTTGTCTAAGGTGGATTTCGGTCGCAGTCGGTTTCGGGGCCGGCCGGGCGGCTCCCGCGATTCAATGGTGGCTCTGCTCAAGTGCCCGTGACCAGTGCGCGCCGGCTCTAGAAATCCCAGGGTACCTGTGCCACGATCGGTCAAACCTCACGGGGAAAACGCCATGAATCAGTTTAAGGTTAACGAGAAAGACGCTGCGGCGGCGACGTCAATAAACGCATCGGTCTATGTGCCCCCTCT
>JAPKDN010000102.1 GCA_028822575.1 Alphaproteobacteria bacterium
TTGACGGGTTGACCAAGGAAGCCATGGTGGTCGCCGGCGGCCACCCCTTCGTCGCGGCGCCACGACCAATCGTCGGGGGCGATTTCGGACGACTCGTAGGGCGGGGAGCGTAAATCTGGGCGCTGAGGGGCGTCACCAGCCGACCTACTCAAATACCGCTTCTAGCTGGTGGGAGTGCTCGCCTTCCTTCATATCGAACACAAGGGCTTAGACCAGAGCCGCGAACCAGTAGATCAAGTAGGCGGCGGCTTACCCGGTCTGATAGGATTGAAAATCCACGGAAGCTGATTAGGTCTCGTCCTTCCAGAGACCTCTGTAGCCCACGTCAGGGCGTTGGAGAAAATCATGTCCACAAATACCAGCATGGTCGGAACCCATTGGGGTCACTATCGCGTCACAAGCGAAGACGGCAAGGTCACAAACATCGCCAGATCCCAGCCCGATAGCGATCCCTCGGCGATCGGCCAATCACTGCTTGACGCGATGGATCCAGGGTGCAGGGTCGCTCGGCCAGCGGTACGCCAGAGCTATCTGCAAGGCGCACCGGATCATCATAAGCTGCGTGGCCTGGAACCGTTCGTCGAGGTGAGTTGGGAACAAGCCTTGGGTCTAGCCGCACGCGCGCTCGGCGATACGATCAAGCAGTATGGAAACGCCTCCGTTTTTGGCGGGTCCTACGGTTGGGCCAGCGCCGGTCGCTTCCATCACGCCCAGAGCCAGGTCCATCGCTTCCTGAATACCCTCGGTGGATATACCGCCTCGGTGAACAGTTACTCGGGCGCGGCTTGCGAGGTGATTATGCGCCGGGTTCTTGGGACGGACTACTACACAACGATGGACGGCCTGATAGACCACGAGGACATCGCCAAGCATACCGACGTGCACCTTGCGTTCGGTGGTGTGTGCCTTCACAACAACCAGGTCGTTCCGGGTGGCGTCGGCGAGCATCGGGACCGTGATTGTCTGATGCGCGCCGCCGAAGCCGGCGTCGAGATGGTCAATATTGGCCCTAACCGGGATGATATGCCTGCCTTCACCAAGGCACGATGGCTACCGGTGCGTCCAAGCAGCGATGCTGCGATTCTATTGGCCCTCGCGCATACTATCGAAGTCAGAGGCCGCGTTGACCGGGACTTTCTCGCCAGTCATGCCGTTGGGTACGATGCGTTCCGAGCCTATCTGTTGGGCGAGTCCGACGGCATCACCAAGGACCTGGCCTGGGCGGCTCCGCTTGCCGGGCTTCCCTTGACCGAGCTTGAATGGCTCGCCGACAAGCTGATCAAAGCGCGGCGTCCACTGATCACGCTCAGCCTGGCGATCCAGCGGGCAGAGCATGGCGAGCAACCCTATTGGCTGGGTACGACATTGGCGGCGATGCTCGGGACCCTCGGCCTGCCCGGTGGCGGTGTTGGTCTTGGATGGGGAAACAATGGGCGCGGTGTGTACAACCGCCTTGCGGTCCCCTTCAAATGGGGCACCTTGCCGCAAGGACACAACCCGATAGACACCACAATCCCTGTCGCTCGGATCGCCGAGATGCTAGAAAATCCGGGTGGTGTCTACAATTACGATGGCGACGAGCGGCATTACCCCGATATCAAGTTGATCTACTGGGCCGGCGGCAATCCCTTTCACCATCACCAGGATCTGAACCGGCTTCGCCAAGCCTGGAAAAAACCAGATACGATCATCGTCAACGAGAACGCTTGGACCGCGACCGCCCGGCATGCCGACATCGTGCTTCCAGTAATTACTCAGTTGGAACGCGACGACATTGTCTGCGGGCGCGATAACTACGTTCTGGCGTCCAAGCAGGCGGTCCCAGCCTATGCCGAGGCCCGGAGCGATTACACAATATTCACTAAATTGGCCGCCCGGCTCGGAACGGAAGAGGCCTTTACCGAGGGCCGCGACGAAAATGGCTGGATTCGGTCAATTTACGCCAAAAGCCAGGAGAATGCCGCCGCCGCCGGTATCAAACTACCGGATTTCGAAAGTTTCTGGCACCAAAATGGGCCCCTTTGTCTGGAAGATCAGATCGAACCGAACGAGTTCTTCATAGAGCGGTTTCGAAAGGATCCCAAAGCCTATCCATTGCCAACGCCGTCCGGAAAGGTCGAAATTTTCTCCGAAGCGATCGCCTCGTTCGGTTACGCCGACTGCCCCGGGCATCCCGTTTGGCTTGAAAAACAGGAATGGCTTGGTGGTGAGCAAAGTCAATACTTTCCACTTCATATGCTTTCACCTCAACCCCGCAACAAACTGCATAGCCAGCTCGACTTTGGTCGGCATAGTAAAGCCGACAAGATCAATGGGCGCGAGGTTGCGCGGATTAATTCGGATGATGCGGCGGCTAGGGGCATTAAGGATGGCGCCCTGATCCGCTTGCACAATGATCGTGGCGCCTGTCTCGCGATCGCCAAACTGAGTGATGATTTGATGTCGGGCGTGATGACCTTGGCGACTGGGGCCTGGTTCGATCCGGACGACGGCCGTGGCATCGAGCGCCATGGAAACCCGAACGCACTTACTCAGGATATCGGCACATCATCGCTGGCTCAGGGAACAAGCGCGCAAAGCTGTCTGGTGGAAGTAGAGCTCTATGACGGAGAGGGGCCGAAGGTTATGTCTTTCGAACTGCCCGTCATGGCGGCGATCTAGTCCACCCATCGGGAGAAGCGCCGATCCCATTTGGCACGTCCTCGCGGCGCCAGACCCCTAGCGATTTTTTGGGCCCACGCGCGGTTTCCCTGATTAGAGGCCGGGGAGGCGGCAGGCGAAACGGATAGACGGTAAGATCGATCGCGTACCAACCACCCTGACTTGTCTCCACATTGGCTCCATCAACACGAGTTGTCGCGATGATACAGGTCGAGTTGGTGCGATATCTCGATCGCAGAGCAAGATGCCCTGACGGCGTTTCCCGAGGTCAATCACGGTATCGTTCCGTCACCGACGATGATGGCTTTGCTGCGGGTTGTGCCACACAAGGCGGTCATGGAACTGCTGCTTACCGGTCGGCGCATAGACGGTATCGAAGCCGCACGGACCAACTTGATCACCTGAGCGGTCGATAAGGCTGACCTTGAGCCCGGGCTCGACGGTATCCTGAAGGGTGTTCCGTGTGGCAGCGCCGGCACCATTGCCAAAACCAAGGATTTTATCATCCAATGCGAGGATGCCAGCCACCGCTCGGCCATGCTGAGCGCCGTGGACAACATTAGCATTCGCCTTACCACGCCGGAGATCAAGACACGCATCAATGCATTCTTGGATCGAAAGAAATAGACATTTCTTCCAACCGCCTGAAGAATTGGTAGCCAACCACGCGTGGCGTTTAATACGCCTCCTAACGACGGGGTTGATGTCCGCGTGGCGGCCAAGCCACTAACGCGACCAGGGGATAGACGAGCAGCGAGGTCCACAGAAAAAGATTGAAGACGTTCACATAGCCGATATTCGTCGCCTGGCGCGCCACCTCACCCGCGATACCGACCAAGCCGATAGTGCTCTCCATGCTGAAACCACCCATCACCCCCCCAAGGTTCAGCCGATCGCTAAATGGATTGATCCATTGAACCAACTCGTTGTAGCTCATTTTCTGAGTGTGAAAAATCACCACAAAACTCGCGGATATGTAGAAACTTGAACCCACGCTTCGGACAAAATGAAACAGAGCCATGCCTTCCGCCGATCGGCGGGGGTCGAAGTTGGAGAAGGTTACAAGTGTCATGGGCACCCACAAGCAGCCGACGCCAAAACCCTGAATAGCCAAGGTCCAAGCGATCTCCGAAAAGGACACGTTCATATTGAAGGTCGCCATTTGGATACCCGCGTAGGTGTGCGTTCCGAATCCAATCGCAAACAAACGGCGCGGATCCCAACGACTCGCAAAAGCGATCATTAACCCCTGCGAGATCACAGTGCCGATCCCACGCACGGCGATCAGGATGCCGATGGCGAATTCCGGAACGTCCCTGAGTTGCTGAAGCATCGCCGGCATCAGCACCATGGGCGTTACGAACAACATCCCAAAAATCGTTGTTATGCCGATTCCTAACGCGAAATTTCGCTCAAGTAAAAGGCGGGGATCGAGAAAAGGTCGGTCCTTAGTCAAACTGTGAGTTAGGAAGATCCAACCAAAAAGCAGCGCTCCGACACATTCGAGGATAATTTCAAACGAGTCGAACCAATCCGCACGCTCGCCCCGGTCGAGCATGAGTTGCACACAGCCTATCGCCATCGACAGGCTAATGAACCCGATCCAGTCGAGTTTTAGCCGCTCCTCGCGCGGTGGGTCGGGTTTGATGAACATCAGCAGACCAGCCAGCGCGATGACCGCTACCGGGATCAGAATAAAAAAGACCCAGCGCCATGAAATCTCCTCACTCACATAACCACCGATCATTGGAGCGATCGTGGGAACGATGCTGACACCCGTAGTAAATATGGCTATCGCGCGCGCGCGTTTTTCGCCGGTAAACTCGTCGATCACGACGGATTGTGCGATCGGGATGAGCGGCGAGCCGAAGGCTGACTGCACCACGCGCCAGAAGACAAGCTCGGCCAACGAGGTGGAAAGCCCGCACATCAAGGTGGCGGCACCGAAGCCAATGACACCCCAAACCATCGAGCGGCGGCGGCCAAAGCGGGCTGAGATCCAACCAGCCAGTGGAATGGTCACGGCGGTGGCGATTAGATTGGAAGTTACGACCCAAGAAACCTGATCGGGACTGGCCGACAACGCCCCCTGAATTTGAGGCAACGCCACATTGGCGATCGTGATGGTGGTCGCGTAGAGTGTCGTAACCAGCGTGCAGGTGATGAGAAGCCACATGTTGCTCTAACGAACCCCGTAGGGTTGACCAGGACGGAAGTCGGCGCGCAAGGATTCCACGGTACTCATCGGATCTTGTTCAACCTGCGACCCCTAGCCAATACTGATTTATACAAGACGCCGCCGATTGGTGACACAAGAATGCGAGAAACAAATCGAGTAATATTGATCACGATGAAATTCCAGGCATTAAGATACAGGTACAGTAAGGGTCGCGTGGCTCGGACACTCGTTCCGTTCCAGCACTTATGTTTTGATGCGAATCGGAACCTGGAAGCAGCAGACATACGAACATAGCGAGATGGCACGGCCGAGATCTCAATGCCCCACGACCAGATCATTCTCTCCCGATACGTCCCGCCCGCGTGCTAGCCAGATCGGCTTGCCACTCCAATTGACTAGATAACCGGCGAAGGGGATCTCGATATCCCGCCGCATCACCGAGGTCGTCGGCATGTAGCGCACCGTGAACCCCGCCCGTCGCCGCCCCGAACGATTTGCTCGCGAGCCATGGACCAACCAGACGTCATGCAGCGAGAGCTGTCCCGGCTCCAATGCGATGCATTCCGGCACGCACTCGATCAAGCGGGTATCGTCGACCGCCTGGTTCAAGACAACATCCGCTCGGTCCTCGACTCGGTGACTGTAATGCACCTGATCCCGATGCGAACCCGGCAGAACCTCAAGGCATCCGTTACCATGGTCTGAGGAATCGATCGCCAGCCAGAGCGTGCAGGTCGCGAGCGGTCGGATCGGCCAATACTGGCCATCCTGGTGCATCGGCACCTCCATGCCATCGGTGCCGGGTTTGCAGAACAATTGCGCTCCCCACATTATGATTTCCTCGCCGAGAACGCCGCTCACCAACTCCACTAGATCCTCGTCCAGCGCCATATCCAGGAAGGTTTGGTGACCGACCGTGTCCCCAGGTCCGCTCTTCGGCGTCATAATAGAGGCGAGCTGTTCCGGGCGGATATCCGGGTTGGCGACGAGGGTTTCCTCAAGCGCCGAACGCAAACGCGTCATCGTCGCTTCGGGCACGCGATAGTCCGGGACTACATAGCCTTTTTCGCGATAGGTCCGAATTTCTGCCTCGGTCAGTCGTGCCATGTCAGGCCTCTTTCTATTTGATCTCCATGCCAGCCCACCCTTCGACCAGCTTGGCCAATTCACTGAGGTCCCGTTGGGCCCAGCCCTGATTCACCGCCATCATCAACATCTGACGGGATTGCTGGCACATAAGTTGGGTCACCCCCTGAGCCTCGCCCTCCGCCAACGCCAGATGAACGTCCTTCATGAGAATTTCGATCGTGGCGCCAAAATCGAATGTCCGGGGCAGGACATTGTTCGGCATGATCATATCGATCGTTGAATTGCGCCCTGTACCAGCGCTAATCGCCTGAATCATCGTCTCGGGATCAAGCCCCGCCTTCACCCCCATGGCCATCGCCTCCGAGGTCGCGAGGATATTGACTGTGAAAAGGATATTGTTGGCGAGCTTGAGCACCTGGGCTAAGCCCGGCTTTTCACCACAATAGACCAGGGTGGAGCCATAGGCCCGCAAATAGGGTTCAACCTCGTCAAAAACATCCTGGGGGCCCGAAACCATCACCGAAAGTGTGCCCGCCCGGGCGCCAGGAGGGCCACCGCTGATCGGCGCTTCCAAGGTCGCGATGCCCTTGGCAGCGAGGGCCTCGCTGATCTCGGTGGCGAAGGGCGAGCCCGTGGTGCAGGCGTTGACGAAGATCCGCATTTTGGAACCTTCGATCAAACCACCCTCGCCCAGCACCGCGGCGCGGATCGCGTTATTCGATGGCAGCGAGCAGATCACGATCTCGGACTTGTCCGCCAGATCCTTGCCCGAGGACGCTTGTTGCGCCTGGCGTTCCAGCAAAGGCGCCAACGCGGCCTCGTTGATATCGCGGACCACCAATTGGTGACCGGCATCCATCAGTCGTCCGGCCATGGGTTGACCCATATTGCCAAGGCCCAGATAACCCAAAACAGTACTCATACGGGTCTTCTCCTTAAATCTTGCCAAGATCACGAAGCAGGGTTGCCATGTCCAAGGTGCGCTGGGCTTTCTCGACAATGGGGTAGTCGACAAAATATCCATCCACCTGGATCGAGGCGACGCCGGCTTTCTCGGCCTCCTCGAAAGCGGTGACGATCTTGGCGGACCATTCAATCGCCTCGGCGCTTGGGGTAAACACCTCGTTGGTGACCGGCACCTGATCGGGATGGATGCACATCTTGCCCTGAAAGCCGAGGCCCCGGACCAATTCGCACGACACGCGAAACGCCTCATGCTCCTTGATATGGATGAACACCGTGTCCACCGGTGGCTCTAACCCGCCGTAACGCGACGCCAGCACCATTTCGGAGCGTACCGGCAGCAATTCGCCCTCGCCTAGCGACCATTCCATGCCAAGGTCGCGGGTATAATCGCCACCGCCAAAGGCCAACCGGCGCACCCGGGAGCCGGCGGTCGCGATCTCGCGGGCGTTCACCACCCCGGTCGCCGTCTCGATGATCGGCATGATCTCGATCTCGCCCACCGGCAAGCCGCGCTCGCGTTCAAGGTTCGAGATCAGCCAGTCGACCGATTTCAGGTCGGCGGCGCTTTCAAGCTTCGGCAACACGATACCGTCGAGATCACCCGTGACGACCGCGTCGATGTCGCCGTGGCAGAACTCGGTGTCATAGGCGTTCACCCTCACGAAACCAGCGCATTCCCGGGGACGGGTAAGGATCTCGCGGATGATCGATCGGGTCGCGACCTTTTCCGCCAAGGCGACCGCGTCCTCCAGATCGAGGATCACCGCGTCGGAGTTCAGACCCAGCGCTTTCTCCACCCGCCGTTCGTGGTTACCGGGCGTGAACAGATAGGTCCGGTTCGCATGCCGCCTCATATCGCGCCCTCTTGCTTCAGTTTCCCGATTTCATCGGCCGTCAGACCAAGCTCGCCCGAATAGATCGCGTCGTTGGCATCACCGAGGGCGGGGCCAAGGCTCGCTACTTCTCCGGGTGTCTCGGACAGTTTGGGAAAGACATTCGGCACCGTCACCGGGCCAACGCCCGGAACCTCGACGACTGTCAGGGTGCCCCGCGCCTGGACGTGCGGGTCGGCAAAGATATCGGCGATGGTATTGACCGCGCCGGCGGGAACGCCACTCTTGGTGCAAACCTCGATCACCGTGTCGCGTGGCATCGATCCGGTCCACGCCTCGACCTCTGCCAACACGATCTTACGGTTGGCGAGGCGCTCCTTCTGGTCGCCGAAACGCTCCAGCATGTCTGGACGTTTCATGGCGACGGTTAGCCGTTCAAACATCTTGTCGGTGGTGCAAGCGATGGCCAGAAACTTGCCATCCCCAGTTGGAAAGTGACCGTGAGGACAGGCATTCACGGTTCCCGTGCCCTCGGGCTCTCGCACGAAACCATCCCGGGCATAACGCGGCGCGATCTCGTCAAGCGCCCGGAACACGCTCTCATAGAGCGAGCAATCGATAACCTGTCCCCGGCCGGTCGCCTCGCGATGACGCAATGCCATCATGATGCCAATACAGCCATTCATCCCGGTCATGTAATCGCCAAGCGACGTGGAGCCCGGGGTCACCGGAGTCTCGCCCGGCATGCCCGAGAGATAGGTCAGACCGCCATAGGCATGGGCGATCCTAGCGAATCCGGGACGATCCTTGTAGGGCCCGGTTTGCCCGTACCCGGACACCCTCAGCAGCACCAGGCCGGGATT
>JAPKDN010000985.1 GCA_028822575.1 Alphaproteobacteria bacterium
GCTTCATTATGCGGTCCGCTGAAGTGGCGGGTGCCGCGGGCATTGTGCTCGCTTGCGATTGGGCCGCCGGCGAGCGCGAAGAAGCGAGTCGAGTTTCGATTCGCGCCGATCGCTTCTTACCCGTCCTTGAAGCGACCGCCGATCGCGGGGTGGACGCAGCGCGGGCCGCCGGTCGTCAGGTGCTGGCTCTTGAGACCAGCGGAAAGGATACGCCCTGGTCCCTCGACCTCAGCGTTCCGACCGTGCTCGTGCTAGGCAGCGAAGCCGATGGACTCCCAACGGATCTACTCGCTAGGATGGATCGCGGGATTCGGATCCCGACGCGTGGCTTCATCCCGTCCTACAACGTACAAGCCGCCGCTGGTATCGTTCTCGGCGAATGGCTCCGACAAACGGACGAGCTCTGACCCAAGAGACGTGGACCGAAAACTGCACCTGATCAAACTGGAAATAACCCCCGGTCCGTGTTTCGACTTCCACTGCGCCTACATCGCGAATCTCAGGCGGTGGACTTCGCAGTGGCTAATTGCGCGGGTGGAGATTCTCCCGAAGTAGCACGACCAGAGCCACTCCTTGATCTGAAAATCGTCTGGGAATAAACGTCGCTCCAACACCTGTCGAACGGAAAGCGCGCGCGGAATGAGACCCAGTAATTTGGCCGGCGGACCCAACTTCCGATTCTCCGACCGATCCTTCATGTAGTTTCGCCACACCGTCCAGATCGCGGCCCGGTACAAGATCGACTGCCGCCGCTTCGAAAACGCGATGGTCTCACGCTTGTGATTCGAGCTGCAGTGACGCAACAGCATGTCGGACAGGTTGACGGGGAAGAGTGGGTTGCGCGTGGTACGCGCCTTCTTTGAACTCGTGCGTTCGTGGTGAATAACGCGGTCTTTGAGCTTCGCGACCGCACGTGGATAGGCCTGGTGCTCATCCGAGCGTAGAGTGACGGTGGCGCCTTCTGGAATCACACGCTCCAATAACTCGTGAACCTGTCGTTCCGTTGCCCGCGGTTCTGGCCGCCCATACCGCTTCTCAAGAATCGTCCGTTTCACGGCCTGTGCCGGCCGCATCGTGCCACTTCGCCTGAGCTCGGCATCGTTAAAGCCGTAGACAAACAACGAGGTTCCAACCACCAAGTTCAGATCCATCGGCCAATACTGGCTGTGTTCGAAGGTTCGGAAGCCGTCGAGAACGAGGGGTTCGTTCGGGCAGTGCTTGGGCTTCATGGCCTCCTGAAAGAGCAAGCAGTGTCGACCCAACCGGTCACTCAGACGACGAATCGTCGAATGGGAGACGCCGGTTTCTCGAGCGATCTGCCTCATTCCGGAGCAGGAAACGAGTCGATGAAACGTGGACTCGAGGAGATCCCCGCGCTTTAGCCAGTAGGTGACGGCGAAGGTTTGTGAACTGAAGTACCGGAGGCAATGAGAACACTGGTACCGCTGAACGCGTTTGGGAGCGCGGTCGCGGAGGTAGAAGCCTTTCTTGGTGTATCGCCAAGTGTTTGGATTCTTTCGGGAATCGCATTTGGAGTTCGGGCAGAACGGAGGGCGGCGGACAGAAGGATGGGTCGACATGACTGAGGACAGTGCAGGGCACGTGCCAGGAGAAATTTGCGGTCCAC
>JAPKDN010000103.1 GCA_028822575.1 Alphaproteobacteria bacterium
CCGATACACCCCTCGTTCCACTTGAGAACCAGGTCGCCCAGGACTGGGAGCGGTTGGCGAGCCATCTTCATCGCGCCGGCCATCAATTCGAGCTGTTGCCCGCGCCGCGGCAATTCGCCGGTGGGTTGGGTAATCTCAACTATTTAATCAATCTGGACGGAAGCGCCGCGGTTCTGCGTCGTCCGCCTCCGGGCCTGCTGCCGCCCGGCGCCAACGACATGTTGCGGGAGGGGCGTATCCTGCGCGGCCTGGAGGGTCATTTTCCGCTGGCGCCGTGCTGCCTGTATCTCTGTGACGATATAGATATTCTCGGCGCGCCTTTTCTGATCATGGATTATCGAAGGGGCATCGTTATCGGTGGAAAGCTGCCGCTGCCACATGCCGGACACGCGAGAGCAGGCGCCACCCTCTCGACCATGCTCTCGGAGGTATTGAGTAGCCTGCACGCTGTTGACCCGGTGGCCGCGGGGTTGGAGAAATTAGGCCGACCGGAAGGTTTTCTTGACAGAACAGCCAAGGGCTGGGCGATGCGGGCGGAGCTTGCCTGGGAGGGCATCACGCCGGGAACGGTCCGGGAGATCATCGACTGGCTGGAGTGCAACCCGGTCCACGCGGGACGGTCGGTGCTGCTGCATAATGACTTCAAACTCGACAACATGATCCTCGACCCAGACACGTTAGCGCCAAAGGCTCTGATCGATTGGGACCTCGGAACCCGAGGCGACCCGCTCTGGGATCTGGCGGTGTTGCTCGGCTATTGGACCGAGCCGAATGATCCGGACGCGATGCTCAATCTTGGGCAAATGCCGACGACCGAGCCGGGGTTTCCGAGACGCGCTGAGATGATCGAGCGATACGCGCGCCAAAGCGGGCGGGATGTGCGTGATATTCGACAATACCGCGCCATCGCGCAATTCCGTCTGGCGGTCGTGTTTCGCCAGATCTTCCGCCGCTTTCGCGACAGTGGCGAGATCAACGTCAAAGCCGAGAAATTCGACGTGTTGGCGGATGACCTCTTGGACTTCACCCTGGATGTCATGGCGGGCCGGGCCGACTAGGATGTTTTCTGGTAGCGCGTCTGTTACGGCTGCGCCATGGCGCAGCCCAAGAGCAGGGCCTCAGATATGAATCGGCCGACCATCCACCGCCAACGCCGCTTCCTTGACCGCTTCGTTATAGGTTGGATGGCCGTGGCAGGTTCGGGCGATATCCTCCGCCGTGGCGCCGAAGGCCATCGCTGTGGCGCATTCATGGATAAGGTTGCCCGCCTCCGGGCCCATGATGTGTACACCCAGGACCCGGTCGGTCTCAGCGTCGGCGAGGATTTTCACGGTACCGTCCATCTCGCCCGTGGTCCGCGCGCGGCTATTCGCGGTGAAGGGGAAGCTGCCTTTGCGATAAGCGGTGCCGGCTTCCTTCAGATCTTCCTCGGTCTTACCGATCGAGGCGACTTCTGGGTGGGTATAGACGATCCCTGGGACCAGGCTGTAATCCACATGACCGGATTGCCCCGCCATGATCTCGACTGCTGCGACACCATCCTCCTCTGCCTTATGGGCCAGCATTGGGCCGGGCACGGAATCACCGATGGCGAAGACGCCGGGGACATTGGTCTCGAAATCCGCGTCGACCTGGATAAAGCCGCGTTGGTCGGTGGCGACGCCAAGCGCCTCAAGCCCTAGCCCGTCAGTATGTGGGCGGCGACCGATCGAGACGAGCACCACGTCGGCGTCTATGGTTTCGCCCTCGCCGGATCTAACTGCTTCGACTGATAGTTTGACCCCCGCCGCGCTGGCCTTGGCGCTAGTAACCTTGGTCGAGAGCTTGAAAGTCATGCCCTGCTTGCGCAGCACCGCCATGAAGCGCTTGCCGATCTCGCGGTCCATGGTCGGCACGATCCGGTCGAGGAACTCGACCACCGTGACCTGGGCGCCGAGCCTGGCCCAGACAGAACCCATCTCCAAGCCGATATAGCCACCGCCGACAACAACCAGGTGCTTCGGAACTTTGGAGAGGCTGAGCGCGCCGGTGGAGGTAACGATCCGCTTCTCGTCGATATCAACGCCCGGCAGTGGGGCTGATTCCGATCCCGTGGCGATCAGGACGCGCTCGGTCTTAAGCGTTATAGCTTCCCCGTCGCTCGGCATGACGAATACTTCGTTCGCCGATTTTACCCTTGCGGCGCCCGAGACCCAGTCGACCTTGTTTTTCTTGAATAGGAACCCGATACCCGTGGTCAGGTCCTCGACGACCTTGTCCTTGTTAGCCAGCATCTTTTTCAGGTTCAGCTTGACCGACCCGACCTCGATCCCAATATCAGCCAGATGCCCGGCGGTCTCGGCGTATTTTCCGGATGCCGACAGCATCGCCTTCGAGGGAATACAGCCGACATTCAGGCAGGTACCGCCAAGGGTCGCGCGTTTCTCGACGCAAGCGACCTTCATACCAAGTTGTGCGGCCCGTATCGCGGCCACATAGCCGCCCGGCCCGGCGCCGATCACGACAAGATCGTAGGATTCGGTCATGTATGGTCTCCGGTTTGAGCCTTGGCGAGAGGCGTCAGCCTCACATATCGATCAAAAGACGCCTCGGGTCTTCGATCGCTTCCTTGACCCTGACCAAAAAGGTTACCGCCTCACGGCCATCGACGATCCGATGATCGTAAGACAGCGCCAAATACATCATCGGGCGAATCTCGACCTTGCCGCCGATCGCCATTGGGCGTTCCTGGATCTTATGCATTCCCAGGATACCGGATTGCGGTGGGTTTAGGATCGGCGAGGACATCAGCGAGCCGTAGACACCACCATTGGAGATGGTGAAAGTGCCGCCGCTCATCTCGGCCAGGGTCAGCTTGCCATCCCTGGCGCGGCGGCCAAAATCGTTGATAGTCTTCTCGACACCCGCGAAACCGAGCGTGTTGGCGTTTCGCAGGACCGGCACCACCAGGCCTTGGGGCGTGCCGACCGCGACCCCGATATCGTAGTAGTTCTTGTAGATGATGTCGACGCCATGCACCTCGGCATTCACCGCTGGAAGCTCCTTCAGCGCGTTGACGCAGGCCTTGACGAAGAACGACATGAAGCCGAGCCGCACGCCGTGTTTCTTCTCGAAGGCGTCGCGATACTCGGACCTAAGCCCCATGACGGGGCCCATATCGGTCTCATTGTAGGTGGTCAGCATCGCAGCGTTATTCTGGGCTTCCTTTAGCCGCCTTGCGATAGCGCGGCGCAGGCGGCTCATCGGCACCCGCTCCTCACGCGGATCATCGGCGCGCGGCGGCTCGTGAGAGGAGGTTGAGGCAGTGACCGCGGAAGGGTTCGGTTTCGACGTTTCGAACGCCTTGGCGGTGCCAGCATCTATCGCGGCCTGAACATCTGGCTTTGTCAGCCGTCCACCCTTGCCGCTCGGCTTGATGCGGGTTGGGTCGAGGTTATTGTCCTCAACCAGTTTACGCACTGCGGGCGATAGCGTCTTGAGCCCTTGAACCGGGTTATTAGGCGCTTCGGGTGTAACGGTCCGTTCCGAAGCGGGAGGCGAGACTGTCGCGGGAGCCGCCGCTTGTGGTGTGGGGGCTGTTGCCGCGGGCGCGGCCAGTTTGGGGGCCGGGGCGGGTGTCGCCGCGCCCTCTGCGATAGTGCATAACAAGGCGTCGACCTCGACATTTGCACCGGCCGGGGCGAGAATTTCCGAGATGGCGCCAGTAACGGGAGAATTGACCTCCAAGGTCACCTTGTCGGTTTCCAATTCCACCAGCGGCTCGTCCATGGCGATGGAGTCTCCGGGCGCCTTGCGCCAGTTCGCCACGGTGGCCTCGCTTACCGATTCGCCAAGCGTCGGTACTCTAACCTCGGTCGTCATTATGTTCCCCGTATTCTGTCCCGGACAATGCCGGTCTATTCCGACGCAGGGCGCCGCGCCGCTCTGCGGTCGCTGACGCCTCGCACCTTGATGGTCAATGCCTCGTCCACCAAGGCTTCCTGTTGGCGCACATGACGCCGGTGACTGCCCGTGGCCGGTGACGCCGCCTCGGGCCGCCCGGCATATACCGGGCGCTTGCAGGTGCCATCAAGTTCGATCAACACATTTTCAATCCGACGATCAAGATAAGTCCAGGCCCCCATGTTCGCGGGCTCTTCCTGGCACCATACGACCTCTGCCTGGGGGAAGCGCGCCAACTCTTGGGTCAAGGCCGCGCGAGGGAACGGATAAAGCTGTTCCATCCGCAGGAAGAAGACATCCTTTATGTCCCGTTTCGCTCGTTCCCCGCTAAGATCATAATAGACCTTGCCGCTGCACAGCACGACGCGTTTGACGTCCTTGTCGTCGCACAATGGTTCGTTGTCATACATCACCCGATGGAACGTCGTTCCCGGCCCCATCTCGTCCAAGCGCGAGGTGCAGAGTTTGTGTCGCAGTAGCGACTTTGGCGTCATGATCACCAAAGGTTTGCGAAAATCTCGTCGCAACTGTCGGCGTAAAACATGGAAATAGCTAGCTGGTGTCGAGCAGTTCACTACCTGCATGTTGTCCTCGCCGCAGAGCTGTAGATAGCGTTCCAGCCGCGCCGAAGAGTGTTCAGGCCCCTGACCTTCGTAACCATGTGGCAACAGCATCACCAGCCCGGACATGCGCAGCCATTTGTGCTCACCGGAGCTGATGAACTGGTCAACTATCACCTGGGCGCCATTGGCGAAATCACCGAATTGAGCCTCCCAAAGGATCAACGCGTTGGGCTCTGCCTGGCTGAAGCCGTACTCGAACCCGAGCACCGCCGCTTCGGACAGAGGGCTGTCGATGACCTCGAATTGCGCCGGGCCGTCCGTCAGATGATTGAGCGGGATGTAGCGGTCCTCGCTCTCTTGATCGACCCAGACGGAATGTCGGTTCGAGAACGTGCCGCGGCCGGAGTCCTGACCAGACAATCGCACGCTGTTCCCCTCGGTCAACAGCGATCCATATGCTAAGGCCTCCGCCGTCGCCCAATCGAAACCTTCACCAGTCTTGAACATCTGTTTCTTTTGATTGAGCACCCGCTGGAGCTTGCTATTGATCACTAGGCCTTCCGGCACCGTATAAAGTGTTTCGCCAATCGACCGTAGCGTTTCGAGTTCGACCGATGTTTGCCCTCGCCGCGCGTCACCATGGGCGGCCTTGAAGCCGGACCATTTGCCGTCAAGCCAGTCGGCTTTGTTGGGCTTGTAGCTGACGCCGGCCTCGAACTCCTGGTTTAGATACGCCATCTGCGCGTCAACAATAGCGTCCCCACCGCCAGGCTCGATCACGCCCTCGGCCTCGAGCCTGCGGGCATAGATCTCGCGGGTCGAGGGATGAGTATCGATCTTTTTGTACATTTTCGGTTGGGTGAACATCGGCTCGTCACCCTCGTTATGGCCGAGGCGACGGTAACCAATAATGTCAAAGACCACGTCTACGCCAAATTCCTGACGGAACTCGGTCACGATACGAGCGGCGTGGATCACCGCTTCGGCATCATCAGCGTTCACATGGAAAATTGGGGCCATAACCATCTTCGCCACATCGGTGGAGTACGGCGAAGAGCGCGAGAAAGACGGCGAAGTGGTAAACCCGATCTGATTGTTGATGATCACGTGGATCGTACCTCCAGTCCGATAGCCGCGAAGTTCCGAGAAATCAAAGGTCTCGGCGACGATACCCTGGCCGGCGAATGCCGCATCGCCATGCATCACGAGGCCAAGGACTTTCTTGCGATCGGTATCACCGCGCTGTGTCTGCTTGGCCCGCACGCGGCCGATCACGACTGGATTGACGACCTCTAGATGCGAGGGGTTCGCGTTTAGAGTCAGATGCACCATCTTGTCGTCGAAAGCGCGGTCTGCTGAGACGCCCATGTGATACTTCACGTCACCCGAGCCGGCTACTTCCTCGGGATTGGCCGGATTGCCGAGAAATTCGGAGATGATCGCGCGGAACGGCTTGTCCAGGAAGTTTGAGAGCACGTTCAAACGACCGCGGTGCGCCATGCCGACCACGGCTTCTTCCAGACCTAGTTGGCTGCCGCGCTTCAAAATTTGTTCAAGCGCCGGGATAACCGACTCACAGCCATCAAGACCAAACCGCTTGGTGCCCACATATTTGGTGGCCAAGAACTTCTCAAAACACTCGGCGGCGGTGAGACGCTCCAGGATGGTTTTCTTGCCTAGTGCCGTGAAATCGGTTTGGTTCTGAATCTGCTCGATGCGTTGCTGGATCCAGATCTTTTGCGCAGGATCCTGCATGTGCATGTACTCGACGCCGATGCTCCCGCAATAGGTTTTCTCGACGGCTTGGATGATCTCCCGCAAGGTCGCGACTTCAAGGCCGAGAACATTGTCGATGAAGATCGATCGGTCCCAGTCATCGGGTCCGAACCCATAGTGACTGGGGTCCAACTCCGGGTGCGGTTCCGGCGTGGCGAGCCGGAGTGGGTCAAGATTCGCTTTCAGGTGGCCCCTGATCCGATAGGCGCGAATCAGCATGATCGCGCGAAGAGAATCCAAGGTGGCGCGTCGGATATCCTCTTCCGACGCGCCCGCAGCGCTGGCGTTCTTGCCTTGGGTCGGCGTCTCGGTTTCTTTTTGACCGATCACACGTGTCGACTTGGAAGCCCAACTCGCGCCCTGGACCTCGGCTCTTATAGCGCAGGCGTCATCCGACAGCGCTGCGAAACAGGCACGCCAACTCTCGTCGACATTATTGGGATTATCGAGATACCGATCATAGAGCTCGGCGATATAAGGCGCGTTTGCCCCGTTCAGAAAACTTGGATCTTCAAGCAATGTCGTCATCTCTCACCCGCTCTTGCCGCAACGACGCGACATACCGCGCCTTGCTAACCCTTGAGAAAATCAACCATGCTGGAACCCAAGGCCGCCGGGGAATCGGCGACCCGTATCCCCGCTGATCGCATTGCTTCCATCTTGTCCTCGGCGCCGCCCTTGCCGCCCGCGATGATCGCGCCCGCGTGCCCCATGCGCCGGCCCGGCGGTGCCGTGACGCCGGCAATGAAGCCAACCACTGGTTTCTTGACTTTGTTCTGCATGAGAAACGCCGCCGCGTCCTCCTCGGCCGATCCACCGATCTCGCCAATCATGACAATCGACTCGGTTTCGTCGTCGCCTAGGAACATCTCAAGACAATCAATGAAATTCGTACCATTCACCGGGTCGCCGCCGATCCCGATACAGGTCGATTGCCCGAGACCCGCCACCGTCGTCTGTGACACCGCTTCATACGTAAGCGTGCCTGATCGAGAAACGATACCAACTGAGCCCCGTTTATGTATGTGGCCTGGCATAATGCCGATCTTGCACTCATTGGGCGTGATCACGCCCGGACAATTCGGCCCGATCAGCCGAGTCCCAGATCCTTCCAGCATTCGCTTGACCCGCACCATGTCGAGAACTGGGATACCCTCGGTGATGCAGATCACCAGCGGCAATTCCGCCTCGATCGCTTCAAGAATCGAATCCGCTGCGAATGGCGGGGGCACATAAATGACCGAAGCATTGGCGCCAGTCGCGTCCACTGCCTGACCAACGGTATCAAACACGGGCAGGCCGAGATGTTCCTGGCCGCCTTTGCCCGGTGTAACGCCACCGACCATACGGGTGCCATAGGCAATGGCTTGCTCGGAATGAAAACTTCCCTGACTTCCGGTAATACCCTGGCATATGACCTTGGTGTCTTTTCCAACGAGCACGGCCATCAGGCGGCCTCCTTCACGGCCGTGGTGATCTTCGCGGCGGCATCGGCCAGGTTATCGGCGGACACGATTGGCAGTCCGCTGTCTGCCATAATCTTTTTGCCGAGATCGACATTGGTGCCTTCGAGCCGTACCACAAGCGGTACGCGAAGGCTGACTTCCCGCGCCGCCGCGACCACGCCCTCGGCGATGACGTCACAGCGCATGATGCCTCCGAAGATGTTCACCAGGATGCCTTCAACATTAGCGTCCGAAAGAATGATCTTGAACGCCGCTGTTACCCGCTCCTTGGTGGCGCCACCACCGACGTCGAGGAAGTTGGCAGGCTCGCCACCATATAGTTTGATAATGTCCATGGTCGCCATGGCCAAGCCCGCGCCATTCACCATGCAACCTATGCTGCCATCCAGTTTGACATAGTTAAGCTCGTGCTGGGCGGCCTCTAGTTCCGCTGGGTCTTCCTCGTCCTCATCCCGAAGCTCGGCGATCTCGGGATGGCGATAAAGCGCGTTGTCGTCAAAATTCACCTTCGCGTCGAGGGCAAGAACCTCCCCCGAACTGGTTACCACCAGAGGGTTGATTTCAACCATCGAGGCGTCAAGGTCGAGGACGACCTTGTACATTGCTTGCAGGAATTTGACTGCTGATCCGACCTGCTTGCCCTTCAAGCCCAATCCGAAGGCGATCCCTCTGCCATGGTGAGGCTGTAATCCGGTGACCGGGTCGATGGCCACAGTTATAATCTTCTCCGGCGTGGCCTTGGCCACTTCCTCGATCTCCATGCCGCCCTCGGTTGAGGCGATTACCGTGACCTTGCTGGTCACTCGGTCGATCAGGAAT
>JAPKDN010000104.1 GCA_028822575.1 Alphaproteobacteria bacterium
AAGCTCCGCCAGAATGTCGTAACGTGTGGAAATGAAGGAATTGGTCATCGGTGGGTCCTCTGAAGGCGTGGTTCGGTGGATTGGTAGCCAAGACGCGGGCCCTGGGTCAACACTATCGAAGGGAAGCATTGATCGACAGCATCTCCAGCAACCGACCATCGCCCATAGCCATGACAATGCGCCCGCCATGCTCGCGCCGACCTGGCGATCTATCGACGCCACTCGGCGCGCACTCGGCGTGGCGAATATCCCAACCTCATCCTGGCCCACGGGGCGCGAATAACCAGCCACGTTGGCGGACTGATAGCGGCGAGGCGGCGTTGCATGGGCGTATTGATGGGCGGAAACTTATACCGTGATCCAGGGAAGATCCATTATCACCGCGGTGATAACGCATGGTCGATGGACGTGGCGTAGAAACCGTCAAAGGTTCGGTTGCAGGTCGAAACTCGGGATATCTTTCAGGTCCTTCACCCAGCTCAGGGCGGAGCGCCGCCAGATCTGCCGCTTGGGCGGTAACTGCACGCGCTGACGTACGGTGCCCAGCCGCAGACTGAACGGCCCGTCGCTGTCCGCTGCGTTGCTGGCATGAATCCGAGTCCCACATTCAGGGCAAAACGCCTGCGCCCGCTTGTTGCCGCTCTCCGCCGTCTTCACATAGGTTTTGAGCGTACCACTCATCAGACGAAACCCACCCTCGACGACGCCGACCACCAAACCAAAAGCCGTCGCACCATGGATCTGACAGTCCGTGCAATGACAGATCGTGGCTTTCTCCGGATCCACCTCGGCCTCGTATTGGATATGACCACACTTGCATCCACCATCCACTTGCATCGGTTTTTCTCCCAATCACGCGCCGGAAACGTTATGTTTCATCCATCGAATACAAATCAGAAAGCGGATCACCATGCCTTCTTTTGACGTCGTCTCACGCACGGAAATACCCGAAGTTGATAACGCCGTTCAAGGGGCCATGCGGGAAATCGGTACACGGTTCGATTTCAAGGGCAGCCAGTGCTCGATCGAGCGCGCAGAGGAGGTCCTGACCCTGAAGGCCGACGACGCCTTGAAACTGAAACAGGTTCAGGAATTACTGCGCGGCTATATGGCCAAGCGCAAGGTTGACCACAACGCCCTCGACTTCAAGGAGCCGGAGCAGGCGTCTGGCAACAGCCTGCGTCAGATCGTCGTGGTCAAGCAGGGAATAGAGCGCGATTTGGCGCAGAAGGTCGTCAAGGGCGTCAAGAACGCCAAGCTGAAGGGTGTCCAGGTCGCGATCCAGGGCGACGAGCTTAGGGTCACCGGCAAGAAGCGCGACGACCTACAGACCGTGATCGCGCTGATCAAGGACATGAAGCTAGAGCAGCCGCTGCAATATGTGAATTTTCGGGATTAACGGCTAATGCGTTAGCGCCGAGGAAGGCATCGCGCGGTACTACGCCGCCCGATACTCCCCCTTGACCAACAACCGACGCAGGATCTTGCCCACGGGTGACTTTGGAATTTCGGCGACAAAGACATAGGCGCGGGGACGCTTAAAGGGCGCCAGATCACTTTCCAGGCACCAGCCATCCAGCACTTCCTCCGTTACCAACTCGCTCCGCGTCAGGAACGCCGTGATCTGTTGGCCCCAGCGCTCGTGCGGCAGACCGACCACCGCCACCTCACCGACGGCGGGATGTAGCGAGAGTATGCTTTCGATCTCCGCCGGCAGGATGTTCTCGCCACCAGAGATGATCATGTCATCGACCCGACCAGTCACGAACAGATCGCCCTCTACATCGCGATAGCCGACATCGCCGGTAAAGTACCAGCCGTAATGCAAGGATTTCGCGTTGGCGTCAGGACGGTTCCAATAGCCAGTGAAAGACTCGTCGCCATCAAGGGTGGCGATGATTTGGCCCTCGACACCCGAACTGACGGTCTCGCTCGGATCGGTGCTACCTAGCGATACTACCCGAACCTCCAAATTCAGCCCGGCCTTGCCGGCGGAGCCGGGCTTGCCGGCGGCATTCGGCTCGATGGTAAAAGTGTAGATCTCCGACGAGCCGTAATGGTTGACGAACAATTCCGGCTGGAATGCCTCGTTCAGACGCTTGAGCAATCCGTCGGTCATCGCCTGACCGGCGAAGCCGAGCTTTCGAACGGAGCTTGTGTCTGTCTTCGCGAAGCCGGAGGCCGTAAGAAGATCATGGTAAAGGGTGGGCACGAGATAGAGATTGCTGATCCGCTCGGCTTCGATCAACCGCAGAGCCTCCAAAGCCTCAAAACGGCGCTGACAGACGAAATGGCCGTTGATGATCACCGAGGCAAGCAACGAACGTACGCCCATGGTGTGATACAGCGGCATCACCCCAAGCGTGACCTCGCCCCGGCCATAGAGATTTTGCGCCACATGCGCCATCGCTGCCGAGCGTTCCGCCTGATGAGTGCGAGGTACGCCCTTGCCTTGACCGGTAGTCCCAGACGTATAGAGCATCACCGATATCGTCTCGGGACCAGCGTGTGAAAGAGCAGCGGCGGGCTCGGCATTGGCCAGGGCCTCCCACGGGACACCGGCTCCTGCCGCGTCATCTAAGCCGAACCGCCGTAACCGCATCGCCGGCGCGCTCGCAGCAACGGTCTCCGCCGTTAGCGGCTCGAACACCAGGGCCTTGGCAGCGGCATCGGCGAGCACATAGTCCAACTCCTCGGTCTTGGCACGCCAATTTAGAGGCGTGATCACCAAGCCGGCGATCTGGCAGGCCATATGCAGGCTCGCCGCTTCGAGACGGTTGGTAAGTAGGGTGACCACATGGTCTCCAGTGACCAGGCCGCTGGCATCCAGACCGCCGACCAACCGCAGGATCTCATCGCGCCACTGGCCGTAGGTAAGCCGCTCGTCACCATCGCTGATCGCGATCGTATCCGGCATGCGTTCGGCGCTGGCGAGCAGGCCACGTCCTAGATCAAACATCCGTCGGCCCTCTTCTTGCCGCCAGCACGTCGAGCGCCGCCGCGACGATACCGTGATAGCCGGTACAGCGGCAGAGATGCCCCGACAGAACCTCGCGCACCCGTGCCTCGTCAGCCTCCGGTTCCTCGTCGATCAATTGGCTTAGCGACATCAGGATGCCGGGGGTGCAGAATCCGCATTGCAGAGCGTGATGACGGCGGAAAGCAAGCTGCAGATCATTCAGCTCGCCCCGCCCGGCCAATGCCTCCACGGTCTCGACCGCCCGCCCATCCGCTTGCGCGGCATAGATCAGGCAGGACCGGGTGGCACGGCCGTCGACCTGCACCGTGCAAGCGCCACAAACCCCATGCTCGCAGCCGACATGGGTACCGGTAAGCCCCATCTCCTGGCGCAGGAAATCCACCAGCAACATCCGGGGTTCCGCCGAACCCTCGGCGATCTGGCCATTCAAGGTAAACGACACACGATGTTTTTGGTCAGCCGAGAGATAATGCATCGTGTGCCTCTCCAATGACTTCGGCGCCTAGGTTACGGACCAAGGTTCGTCGGTACTGGGCAGTAGCATGAACATCAGTGCCGCCCCGCAACTCCCACGCGATGGCGTTCAGGGCGTCATTGAGCGCTGGTCCTTCCAGCCACGGCAGATGCCGGACCACGGGCGTGTCCGTCACACCACCTATGCCGAGTTTGACGCCGTCCTTGCCGCCAACAGCGGCCGCCGCAACAATGGCAAAATCACCATGACGTGGGCCAACCTCATTGAACGCGCACGATGTTCCTTGATCCATGACGGGGAAGCGCGCGGCGACAATCATCTCATCGGGGCCAAGCGCGGTTTGCATCATCCCGGTCTGGAAGTCCGCTGCCGCAATGACCCGCTGGCCACGCTTGCTTGCCAGCACCACCGCGCCGCCAAGCGACGCCAGCGCTAGTGGCAGTTCGGAACTAGGGTCCGCATGGGCGAGCGAGCCGCAGACGGTACCGCGCTGGCGGGTCTGGTAATGCCCGACCCAAGGCAGCATACGCGCCAACAACGGTTGCGCGGTAAGCCTTGGCCAACGCAACAATTGATCCTGCGTCACCGCTGCGCCGATCTCGATCACTCCATCCCGTTCGGCAATATCTCCGAGGTCGTCCAAGCCCGCGATGTCGATCAGCACCTTGGGCGTCACCAATCGCATGTTCAGCATCGCGCCCAGAGATTGCCCGCCGGCTAGGACGCGCGCTTCGTCGCCATGCTCAGCCAGGACACCCAAGGCCTCTTCTACGCAATCGGGTCGGGCGAGATCGAAGGGCGCTGGCTTCACGGCTTGCCTCCAAGCCAGCGTGGCAGTTTCGCGCGCACGCCTAGGGCGGTCTCGGCCTTGGTGGCGCCTGCGAGACGCTTGAAGATCTGACCGATCACGCCCCGGGCCGCCCCATCCAAAAGCCGTCCACCGACCGCCGCGACCTTACCGCTGATCAGAATGGCATAGACATAATCGACCCGGGTCCCTTCACCGATGGCGGTCAGACGAATCTCACCACTCCCGCTGGCGTTTCCTAGCAGTCCCGAAGCTGAACCCTTCAAACTCAGCGCCCGCGACGGTTCAAGATCCCTCAAGGAGACGTCTGCCATGAACCGTCCCTTCACCGGTCCGGCGCCCAAGGTCGCCTCGGCACGATAAGCGTTCTCGCCAACCAATTCGAGAGAATGGCAGCCAGGGATCAGCGCCGCCAGATGGTTGGGATCAAGGATGGTAGCCCAAACCTCCTCCGGCGCCGCCGGAACCATGGCGGAGCCGTCGCCAACCAGGGCGTGGCCGTCACCCGCCGGGATCTCGATCGCCGGGCGTGGAGGCGACGGGTCGGCGGGCTCCTCGACGCCCAGCAATTCTAAGATCCGGGGTCGGGTCAGCGGCAGGGTTTCCACCGGTTTACCGATCGCGTCGGCGACCGCGTTGGCGATACAGACCGGCGTCGACATGCAGTTCCCCTCGCCAAGACCCTTGGCGCCGGTCGGGGTGTGGGGGCTGGGCGACTGGTCGTGCAGGATCACCAGCTCCGGCATATCGGTGGCGTAGGGCGCGCAATAATCGGCGAAGGTGCCAGACTGGAAGGTGCCATCCGGCGCGTAGGACAACTCCTCAAGCAACGCCGCACCCAGGCCATGGGCGAAACCGCCGCGGATCTGACCATCTGCCAGCGCCGGGTTCAACAGGCGCCCGGCGTCATGGGCAGTCACGTATTTGTCGATCCGCACCGAACCGTCGCTCGGATCGACCTCGACGCCGCAATAGTCGAAGATAAAGCCATAGGCGCCGGAGGAATTCACCCGGTCCTCGGGATCAGGCTCGCGTAGCTCCGGGCCGGCCCAGAACGCGGTCTCGCGCAGGCCCACGCCGGCATCCTCGGGGATCGAAAGTGGCGACCAATGGGCCTTGGCGGCGACCCGGGCTAGCGGGATAGCGTTGTCGGGGTTACTAGCGGATCGAGCGACACCATCGGAGAGTTCGACGTCGGTGACAGGCACGTTAAGGTCTGGCGCGGCAATGACTTTCAAGCGCTTGGCGATACGGCTCGCGGCCAAGGTCGCAGCCCCAGCCACGGCGCCAGCGAAGCGACTGGAGTAATTGCCTGATGCGATCGACCAAGGGTCTTTCAGTGTGTCGTGGTCGGTCGCCGCGACCACGACACCCGGATCGATCCCCAACTCGTCCGCCACCACCTGAGCCAAAACGGTACGATGGCCCTGGCCTTGTGGGACCGAGGAGACATTCACCGTAACCGCCCCAGAAGGGTCGAAGCTGACGGTCGCCGTTGCCAAAGCGCCATTCTTGGCGCCGGCCCGCTCGCGCTGCTGGGGGGTCAGTAGCGTGGTGATATAACCCATATTGGAGATCGACGGTTCGACAACGGCGGCGCAACCAATACCGTAGAGACGCCCTTCCGCTCGAGCCTCGTCGCGCCAGCGCCTGAGTTCTTCAAGACCGCCCTCGCACTCCGCCTTGGCCATGGTCGCGTGATAGTCACCGCTATCCAGAATTGCGCCGGGCGTGGTGGCGAACGGCATAGCCGCGGCGGGCACCAGATTGCGGCGGCGTAACTCCATCGGATCAAGTCCGAGCTTGGCCGCCGCCAAATCGACCAATCGCTCCAGCGCAAAATATACCTGCGGGCCACCAAAGCCACGCATCAGACCGGTCGGCATCTTGTTGGTTACGACCACACGGTTGCGGATCGCCAGGTTTTCGATCCCATAGGCGCCGGTCATGTTGCCATGCATTCGGTAAATCGTCGCTGGCTCTGGCGCTCTGAGATAAGCTCCGCAATCCTCAAGCTGGTCATAGTCCAGCGCGGTGATCCCGCCGGCCTCGTCCAACGCCGCGCGGATCGTCGTGACCCGGTTCGTGGCGGAGGTCGCGGCGGCCAGATGTTCCAGGCGATCCTCAACCCATTTCACCGGGCGGCCAGCCCGTTTAGCGGCGATGCCAAGCGCAACGATATAGGGAAACACCGCCTGCTTGACCCCAAAGGAGCCTCCAGAATCCGGCGGTGTCTTTAATCTGAGTCGATTTCCCGCGACCTTAAGCGCCCGCGACATCACCGTGTGCAGCGTGTAGGGACCCTGAAAATTCGCGGTGACCTCATAGGCCCCCTCGCCGGCGCGATGCTCCGCCAAAACCACGAAGGTCTCGAGCGGGGTGCAGGCGTTGCGCGGGTACCGGACTGTCGTCTCGACCACGTGCGCGGCGCCGGCAAAGCCGTTCTCGGGATCGCCATAGCTGAAGTAACGCTCGTGCAGGACATTCCTGCCCGCGCCGTCGTGTAGAACAGGCGCGCCCTCGCGCGCGGCCTCCTCGGCATCCACGACGACAGGCAACACGGCATAGCGGACATTGATCAAATCGAGAGCGTCTTCCGCCTTGTAGCGGTCGGCGGCAACAACGATCGCGACCGGCTCTCCGACATAACGGACCCGGTCGACCGCGAGCGCGAATTGAGGAGCATCAACCTTGACTCCGGACAGAAACGGCTTGGTTTCCAAAGCGATATCGGCGCCGGTTATGACGGCTGTTACGCCCGGCATAGCGAGCGCTTGACCAGTATCGATTGCCTCTATCCTTGCATGCGCAACCGGCGCGCGCAGGAAAGCCGCGTGCAGACAGCCCGGGGGCTCCGCCAGATCATCGGCGAACCGGCCGTCACCGCGCAGCAGAGACAGGTCCTCCACGCGCTCAAGAGATTGACCAACAACACCCATAGCGTATTGCTGACAAGTTCACCCGGCGGGCGCAAGCCCCGTGCGAGGATGTTAGTGGATTATCGGAAGTTGGATATCGCACAAGCTCAAAACCACGCGGTCTTGTCGACGATGTTTCTGAGCGTCTCTCCCTTGGCGAAGCGACGGCAGTTGTCGAGCAGGATATCCAGGCGGCGGTCGTCGAGATAGGGCCCGAACCCAGCCGTGTGGGGTGTGAGGAGCAGATTTGGGGCCGACCAAAGCGCGTGATCTTCCGGCACCGGCTCGATCTCGAAAACATCAAGGCCAGCACCCGCGATCTCACCCACTTCCAGGGCCGCGACAAGGTCGTCCAAGCGCACCGTCATGCCACGGCCGATATTTATCAGGAACCCAGATTGCTTCATCTGACAGAGGCGCTCACGATTCATCAAACCTTCGGTCGCCGGGGTGTGCGGTATTGTCATGATGACAAAATCGGCGCGCGGAAGCAGCTCATCCAGGCGTTCGGGAAGATACATTTCGTCAACCCCTTCGACCGGCTCCGTCCGGCGACCATCAGTGCCGATCACTTGCATGCCAAAAGCCTTGCAAAGGCGCGCCGCCTCGGCGCCGATACCGCCAACCCCCATGATGAGAGCCGTCGCCTCAGGCAGGTGAATAACGCCGGTATTCTGAGGTCGTGGCTTATATTCCCGTCGCGACTGTTGCGGCAAATAGTAGTGTAGCCCCCGCGCAAAGGCGAGCACGAAGGCCATGATGTGGGCACCGATATGATCGTTAAAAATCTCGCGTTGATTAGTCACTACGACCGGGTGTTCTATCAATTCTTTATAGTAAAACCCCGCAGGCGGCGCGATTTGTGGCGCCTGAAGCCAGCGCAGGCGCGTCGCCTTGGCCAGCACCTCCGGGGGAATCGCGCCGAAGGCCGCGTCCGCGTCTACGATGTCGCGCATCACCTCTTCGATGGTTTCCGGCTGAAGCACGCGCACGCCGACATCCGCCCGGGCGACAGTCTCCGCCCAGCCACGCCGTATATCCGACTGAGGAGGCATCATGACCAAGGTAAAAGCTCTATTTTCCATCGTAGGAACCTCGACATAACAAAGAAGTGCAGTCACCGCCGCTTAAGTTACATCGAAACCGCGTGTGATCTCGAAGAACTCTTCATCATCACGATCCGATATCCGATGCTTGCATCCGTCGATGCCTCATCGAAATTTAGATTGTCCAAGATGCTTGTGCCCGGGCGCCGCGTGGAACGCTGTCCAGTCCCGACCATCTCCATCATCCGTCTGAGCCATCTCGTCGCGCCGGAGATAGCCGGATCTATTACTCAGAACTCTTTCTAAGTCTCAATATTTCAAAAGAACCATCCGCCC
>JAPKDN010000986.1 GCA_028822575.1 Alphaproteobacteria bacterium
GTTGTTATAACCAAGACCTTCAATATCCGACAGGTTGCCTGACTCCAGGGTCCCGGATTGAATCGTGAGATTTCCCCCATCAGCCGAAAGAGTGGTGCCGGCGCCGGAGGTTGCAGTATCAATGTTATCGACAGTTGTGGTGATAGACATGGAGTCAACTTCTCATAAAGGATCTGTGTTGCGGCAAGAAAAGCAAAAATCATACCAGGTTTAACAGGTGTACGTGAAAATCAATCGCTCTCGACCGTTCGATGCCGTGGCACTAAACCATTCAGGATCGCGTGGCTTGCCCGCATCATCGGTTGAGGTTAGTGTCCGCCGGGCCGGCGCGGGTGTAGTTCAATGGCAGAACATCAGCTTCCCAAGCTGAATACGGGGGTTCGATTCCCCTCACCCGCTCCAGGAGCCAGCAATTTCACATCGGGACCAAGGAATAGGCGGGCCGCGACAACCGGTCGCGCGACGAGAAGCACGATTGTGAAGCGCTTGGGCTTGAAATCCTGGCCGAGTCGGGTTAGGTCATCATTACTGATCTAAGTCGCTTTCCGCGTGCAAAGAATTTAACGTGCCTGTTGGCTGGCCTTCTAGAAATTACTTCGCGCAGACGCGTTCTGGCACGGACTGGGTCAAAGCGGCTCACGCCAGGATCGCAGGAAATGTGTCGGACTGTGGCGCCGCTCAGCGATATCGCCTTGAGTGAGTGGAACTTTATTGGCGCGTGACCGAGCGAGTTCGGCCTAGCTGATGAAACTCGAAACTGGAGAAAAGCATGAATGATAAGCCGCTGGTTGGAAGAACGATCGCGCTGATGGTTGCGAATGGTTTTGATGAGATTGAGTTCACAGAGCCTCAGAAACGCCTTATCGAGGCTGGTGCCAAGGTCACCGTCGTATCGCGCGCCAATGGCCTCGTGAATGGTTGGTACGATGGAGGCTGGGGCCATTTTTTCCCCGTCGACGCGGATCTGGCCGACACTCTAGCCATCGACTATGACGGTTTGATCGTTCCAGGCGGTATTCGTAGCGTCGACAAAATGGCCGAAGACCCCCATGCCAAACGCATTCTGAAAGCGTTCCTGCGCGCTGACATGCCGACGGCCTTAGTCGGCGATGGCGCAAAACTGATGATTGCGTCTGACGATGCCAAGGACCGGGCGGTCACTGGGTCGCCTCTGATTCAGGAAGCGATGGTCGAGGCCGGCGCCGACTGGCAAGAAGAGAGTGTCGTGGTTTCTGGGAATTTGGTATCCGGCACTGGCGCCGACTCCATCCATCAGGTGATGGAAAAGTTCGCCGAACTGGTCGCTGCCTACGAGAGCGAAGTTAACGAAGCAGCCTAATCGACCGGCTTTGGCCACGCGGGTTACAATTCGTTGAGAATAGACGGCGCTGGTGGCGACATCGCGCCGTTTTTTCATACGTTCGACCGGCAGCAACAGGGTATAACGATATTGACGATGCTGGAGATCGGCAATGGAAATGGGATTTCCCCTCACCTCGCCCTGTGTCGGGGTGTGTCAGATTAACGCCAAGACCAAGTTCTGTCTGGGTTGCTGGCGCAGTCTGCGGGAGGTCGCGCATTGGTCGCGATATAGTGACGACGAAAAGCGCGCCGTTCTG
>JAPKDN010000987.1 GCA_028822575.1 Alphaproteobacteria bacterium
AGAGATGATCGTCATTGGCGATGATCACGGGGTTGATGATCTCGCGGGTATCATGGGCGGGGAGCGCTCCGGTTGCGGCGATGAGACCGTGAATATGTTTCTGGAAGCGGCGATCTTTGATCCGATCCGGACCGCTGCTACCGGGCGAAAATTGAACGTGATCTCCGATGCGCGTTACCGTTTTGAGCGCGGTCTTGACCCGACCTCACCCTATTGGGGTTCGGAAGTTGCGGCGCGTATGGTGCTGGACATCTGTGGTGGCCAGGCGAGCGAGCTGGTGGTCCATGGCGGCGCGCTGGACTGGAAGCGTACCTATACGCTCCGCCATAGCAGGATCCTGGGCCTGACCGGCGTGGACATTCCCGAGGCCGATGCGACCCGAATTTTGAAGGATCTCGGCTTCGAGGTCAGCGGCTCCGGCGAGGCGATCGACTGTGCAGTCCCGTCCTGGCGCGCTGATATTGTAGGCGAGGCGGATCTGGTCGAGGAAGTGGTGCGGATCTGGGGTTTCGACCATATACCAAATACCTCTATGGCTACCGAACATGTTGTCCCAGTTCCGGCACTGACTCCGGCGCAGACCCGAGAGCGCATGGCTAAGCGGGTGCTGGCGGCGCGAGGCATGGCCGAGGCCGTGACATTCTCCTTCGTTTCGCAAAAGCAAGCCGTCCTGTTCGGCGGCGGTGCGGAGGAGTTGTGCCTTGTCAACCCGATCAGCGCTGATCTCGATGTCATGCGCCCGTCGATCCTGCCGACACTGCTGGCGGCGGCGCGCCGAAACGCTAATATGGGCAACGCCGATCTGGCGCTGTTCGAGGTTGGTCCGCAATACGCCGACGCCACGCCCAGGGGGCAACATACCGTTGCTAGCGGCATTCGCACCGGCCAGACCGCCGCGCGGGATTGGTCCAAGTCGGCCCGCCCGGTCGACGTGTTCGATGCCAAGGCCGACGCCATGGCGTTGCTGGAGACCTTAGGGGCGCCGGTCCAGAGCATGCAGGTCTCGACCGATGGGCCGTCTTGGTACCATCCCGGCCGTTCGGGTACGCTTCGGCTTGGGCCCAACGCCTTCGCCCATTTTGGGGAGGTGCATCCCAAAGTGCTGCGCGAGATGGATCTGAAGGGCCCGGCGGCTGGCTTCGAGGTCTTCCTTGCCAAGGTGACTGAACCGCGTTCCAAGGGGCCGGCCCGATCACTGTTGAAGCTCTCGCCGTTCCAAGCGGTCCACCGGGACTTCGCCTTCCTGGTGGATGTGGACGTCCCAGCGGAGAAGTTGATCCGCTCGGCGTCGGGGGCCGATAAGGCCTTGGTCGCAGAGGTGCGCTTGTTCGATGAATATGCTGGCAAGGGCATGCCCGAGGGCAAGAAATCGCTCGCTATCGCTGTCACCTTGCAGCCCAAGGACGCGACCCTCACCGATGAGGATCTGGAGGCGGTCTCGAAAAAGATTGTCACCCAGGTGGAGAAGCATACCGGTGGGGCGCTCAGGAGATAAGGCCCTGAGTGCTCTTACGTCGTGGCCAAAGGGATTTCCCCCATATTCCTAATGACCTGTTTTCCAGATTAAGGTTCTTTGGGTGCCGGCGTTCGAAGCACAAAAGCGTCAATTCCATAGT
>JAPKDN010000988.1 GCA_028822575.1 Alphaproteobacteria bacterium
CCCGACCATCTCGCTGGCATAATACTTGGCTTCCGCACCCAGCCGCGTAATCGGTTCGCCCGCTTCAAACCGTCGTGCGCCATCACGCACCAGCGCCCAGGCGACATCGCATTCGGTCCGGCTGTCGGCCAGCATCGCCTGGATCAGCTGGAACTCAGCGATCGGCTTACCGAACTGTTCGCGTTCCAGCGCAAAGTCGACCGATTCCTTGATCAGGCGGTCAGCCAACCCACAGCAGGTCGCCGCGACATGCAGCCTGCCCCGGTCCAGCACCTTCATCGCGGTCTTGAAGCCCTGACCCTCGACTCCGCCAATCAGCGCGTCACCTGGAATGCGGCAATCCTCAAAGATGACATCGCAGATATGCGCGCCCTTCTGGCCCATCTTGTTTTCCGGCGTACCCAGACGAATGCCCGGTGTGTCGGCATCAACGATGAAGGCCGAAACACCGCGCGCACCTTTCTCGTCCTGATTGGTCCGTGCCATCACCGTGAAGGTGTTGGCCACCGGCGCATTGGTGATGAAGCGCTTGGTTCCATTCAGGATGTATCCGTTGCCGTCCCGGTCCGCCCGGGTTTTCACCGACGCCGCGTCCGAGCCGATATCGGGCTCGGTCAACGCAAACGAAGCGATGATCTCGCCCGACGCCATACCTGGCAGATACTTCTGTTTCTGCTCCTCGGTCCCGTCGATCACCAGGCCCTGTGAGCCGATCGCCACATTGGTGCCAAAGACCGAACGAAACGCCGGCGCCGCATGGGTAATCGCCCAGGCCACCTCGACCTCCTCGGTCGGCGAGAGACCGAGACCGCCATACTGTTCAGGAATCGTCAGCCCGAAAAACCCCATCTCCTTCATTTCGGAGACAATCGCATCCGGCACCTTGTCGGACGCGTCGACTTCGGCCTCAGCCGGGATCAGTCGTTCATCAACAAATCGGGTAACAGTCTCAAGAAACTGGTCGAGTGTGGCTTGGTCGAGGGGCATGGCAACACTTGGGCTGTGAGAGGGTGTGCGGAGACTAGGACCAAAGGCGCGGACTGCCTACCTGTTCGCTCATCTACCGAGCCAAAAGGTTGCATCCATCTCGCGCACAGGCCTCCAAGGCGGCCTGGCTCGCAGAATCCCAAGCTCCATCAAACGGTCCGGGATCATAACCAAGCGCCCCCAATCGTAACTTGAGGTCTCTAAGTAATTGCGGCTCCGCAAGCTCCACGATCGAGCTAAATGCCGACAGCGCCTCACTTTGATATCCAAGCGCCGCGAGGATATGCGCCTCCACCAGCATCGGAATCCATGAATTCGGGGCCACATCAGTTGCCAATCGTGCAAACTCCAAGCCCTGTTCGAGTTCGGCTTGGACTTCATATAGGGCCAGCGCGGCATAAGTCGGCTGGGCAGGGTCATCAGGAACCAAGGCAATAGCAGTCCGAAAATCACTAATTGCGCGGTCGATTTCGTTAAACGACATCCATGCAACCGCGCGATTGTTCCGCCCCCGTAAATAGCCAGGGTCAAGTTCTCCAGCCTGGGAGTAATCTTCAAGTGCCTCGTCAATCGCCCCAAGGTCGCGCCAAACATTTCCGCGATTGTTGTATGCTTCAACCAGCGATGGA